>CAMAML010000074.1 GCA_945836835.1 uncultured cyanobacterium
CACGATTAAATACTATAAAAAATGTATCGAATATAACGATCAATACGTGGACGCTTATGCAAACTTGTCGTATATATACTCCAAAACGGGTGATTTAAAAGCCTCGATATTGTACGCAAACAAAGCCTTATTGATAAACAAAGATTACGCTTACGCACACTACAGAAAAGCCTGGGCATTACAAGAAGAAGGCAAATTTGAAGAGGCGGTTGACGGTTACAGCAAAGCAATAGAACTCGATCCGACCGATATTTACAATTATCTTGGTATAGCCTGCGTGTCCCTTAACACCCAAGCCAACCAAAACGCCTTACTCTACGCAAACAAAGCAATATTCATCGACAGAAACTGCGGTGGTGCATATTACTACAAAAGCGTTGCACTGAGTAATCTAGGCAAAACCAAAGAGGCAGAAGCCGCATATGCCACTGCGGTAAGGCTCGGATACTCACAATAAAATTCAAGCAAAGAGGAAAACTATTTTAATTTATCCATTTCCTTTTGCATTTTTATTTTGTTCTCTTCCGCTTCTCGGAAGGAGTATATCTCCTCGCTGATTTGAGCAACCATATTTGCAGCAAGCGTGATGAACACAAATGCGTACATTATGGTTATATAATGCCAAAAAGAGTTGTTAAAGCCGATAAATATCGAAAATACAAGCGAAAGAAAACCTATAATAATAGCCGTCCAAACAGCCATCTTAACCAAGAAGAACGAAAAAGACAGGTAAATTTCGCCAAACCCCTGTAACATTTTTACGGGATTATAAACTTCCAAAACATTCTTTCTGCGAATTAGGATAGCAAGAGCCGTGAGCGGAATACTTATCGCAAACAAGCTCAAAACTATCTTGAGGGTTTTATCCCAAAGCTCCCAAGGCAGGTTAAAAAAGGTTAAAGACATAAACACGATGAATGCAAACAATAAATAAGGAGAAAGGCTCAACAAAGCAACAAACCCCGTCAAAAACATGCTTTTCAAGTCAATACCCGGAACAATAACCCCCTTTTTGGAAATAACGTTATGTCCCAAATCCACGACATAGCCGAGAACCAATATAAACAGCAAAGGAATAAATACCGTTGTAACAAATTTGTTGTTAGAGCTTGAAACAATAGACAAAGGAATTGCCCATAAAATTATCTTAATCCCCGTAAACGGCTCTTTAATTGTACTGTCAAACGCTTCCGTAATTGATGCCATAATAACCTCGCCTAAGCTAACCTACATGCTTATATTAACATATAGTTAAATTATTATCAATATATTACTTTGTGTGAAGATTAGAACTCAGGGTGCTTGTACCGAAATTTAATCTTTGCATTTGTGTTTCCCCGTCCACGAGAGGTCGTCACAATGAAGATAGTCCATGTTTTCATTGTGGATTACCCAAGCCGTGCAGGCGTACATGTTATCACTAGAATACCATGGATATGGTTTGGAAATACTTTTATTACAGGCTCGTTCAAATTTAAGAGTGGAACTTGGTTCTCCATAAGGAATTATACCTCTTTTAGTTATGTAAAAGGAAAAAATTTCTTCACCATTTTTGGAGTTGTTATCAAAATGTTTTAGGTATGTTGAAATTTGACCACAAGTATCGTTTTTGCTTAGAGCTGCATAACCCGAAGAACAGCTTGAATCCCAAATCCTGATTAGTAAAGTAACACCGTTTACAAGGCGTATATATGAGTACTCATTTGGAGCCTTTGCCAAAACGGTACAGTGAGCCTTGCTATATTCTTGAGCTGTGTTTATACACTTTTCCGTCGATTACCTTTTGACCGAAAAAGACTAAAATCTACAACAATATTTCAAATGTAAAAGCGTTTGCCCGTTTTGAGGGGCAAACGCTCTTGATACTCAATCCGCACAAGTGCGACTTAATTATGCCGTCATATATTTTTCAAAGAAATCGTGTGGATTTGCTTGCATGGAATTTACCTTCCCTACTGTCGGTTTATTGTCGACAGGCTTTGTTTTTTCAATGGTAAGCCCTCTGGATTTAGCTTCCATTTCTTTCTTTGCGGCAGCCAACTCTGCTTTTATTTCTTCAACACTTCTGCCCTGTTCTTTGGCCAGTCGTGCAATACGTTTTTCCTCGTTTGCTTCAGACATTTTCTTGTTAATCTTTGGCAAATAGTAGCCGAGGAAGATACCCGAGTATGCGTATCCGATAAGCTGTGCGATATTCAAAGTCCTCAATTTCTTATTCAAATCATTGCGAACCGCTTTGTCCTTAATCATCTTGGATGCATCAAGAAGTTCCCCGTAAGAAAGAGCTTTTCCGTCTTTTGTAACCTCAATGCCGTTCTTCTTCAAGGTTTCTAGAAGAACTTCATCTCTCGATTTTACGGAGGAGTTTTTCAGCCAGCTTAAGAAGCCTTTCTTCGCATTCTTAGGAAGGTTAATCAATTCTTTGTTCAAAGCACGGGTGGAAACTTTTGAAACAAGGCTACCCAAAATCAACAGGTTCAAGAACCCGAGCGAATCCTTGACAGCAGACTCTCTGAGTTCGTCTTTGTCCCTTGCACACATAAATCGCGACATAATCGTCATCCCGTAGACGAATTTTAACTGATTGATAGTCGGCATCATGCCCTTGAACTGGATTTTTGCAAGAAATTCGTTTGCCAAGTTTTTCAACTTTCCGCCAAAAGTCTTTGCGGTTTTGGTTGCAGCACGCTTGTCACCTATCATAATGGTTGAAATTGCACCAAGGCCGAAGAGTGCTGCCATTGCGGCTTTAAGTACCTGAAAACTCGTGGATTTATCCTTGTTTCGTCCCGGAATTCCCGGAAAACCGTCACACTCCGTCTTTTTCTTTGTTAAGTACATATTTATCGGCTGAACCGACATTCCGAATAACGCCGCAAATCCCAAGCCTGCAACCGAACGTTTGATGTTCAAACTTTTCAGGGAGTTAAGGATTTTAATATCCGTAAAGTTTGTAGCATCTTTGAAACTCTGTTGAACTTTTTCTTTTGTAAATGCTTTGGTTACGTTATGGATGTTTTCGAGCAAAGTTTGGAGGGTGTTTCCTGCCTTGATGTTTTCGCCTGCGATTGCACCTTCAAGAATTACGCTCTTTTCTGCCCCCGTATCGGCGGTAATCAATGCTTTAAGATAGTTAACGTCCTCTTTTGCTACGGTTTCCCGCTTTCCGTTCTTAATCAAATCATAGAGTTTGTCCGTAACCTCTTTTTGAACATCTTTACTTATGGTTCTGTAACCGTCTTCGTTTTCGGTTGCGGAAGGGTTGAACACTTTTATCTTGGAAACGGTTTCGGACAAATATTTTCTGAGCGGATCTTCTTCTCCGCTTTTAAGTGCGTCGTACCAATTAGAACCTAAAATATTAAGGGTTTCGTTGTTTGCAAATATCTTGTGAGCTTTAATGTCATAAGCCTTATTGAGAGCAAACGCCATCAACGCACCCGCAACCGTACCGTAAACCCCTACCATTGCGTGATTGAACGTTCCCGTTGACTCTCTTCTTCCCGTTTCAAGCCCGAGACTGAACCCTCTTTCGGTCATGTCGTATGCGGTTCTCGGGATAACCATCGACCCGACATCAACAAGGTTTGCCCCCCACGCCTGATTTGTGTCCAGAAATCTTAAAAAGACGTTCCCGCCCGTAAGCAAGACTGAGCCAACCCCCGTAAAATGAGGGTTCTGTCCGTTGCGTTGCGGTTGTTCGTTATTTAGGTTTTGTGATTTCTTTAATTCGATTTGTTGTTGGGGTATAGTTGCTATTTTCATAAATTATTCCTTATTTCTTAAAAAATGCTCCAAATGCCGTGTTTGTCGTGTCGACGTAATCCGTTCGTCCGGCGGCACCCGTTGTCGGTTTCGTCGTCGAGTTTGTGCCGGAGGTTGACGTCGCTCGATCGGAGCTTTCGGAATTTGATTTTTCGGCTAATTTTGCTTTTCTTATCTGTTCTTTTTTGCTTGTCTGAACCTTGTTGTAAATCGGGATAAACGCACCCAACAGAGCAAACGAGAATACGAGGTTCCCGAGCTGGCAAATCGAACGCAGATTTTTTGCCTTCTGAGTTTTCAGTTCGTGTGAGGACTTAATCGCAGTATCCTTTGTCCAGTGAACAATCTTATCAAAGAAGTTTGCGTTTTCTTTCAACGGTTTAAGCTCGTTCAGAAGTACGTGTTCAGGGTTTCTGTGTTGAATTATGGTTGCTATTGCTTTCGAGACATAATCCCCGACAAAATACAGGCTTGAGAATGTCAACAAATCTCTGACACGTGATTCTCTCAAGTCGTTAGAGTCTTCGGACGCCGCCATTCTGCTTGCGAATGTTGCGGTAGAGATTAACCTTGCCTGATCCATTGACGGGAATATTCCCTTAAATTCAAGCATCTTCATGTTAGGAAGTTTGAACATCATTGATGTCCAGGCGAGTCCGAGCATTGATGCTATCGAAATAACTTTTTCTTTGAATAATGCCTTCTTTTCGTCGGCGGTTAAGATACGTTCTTCGCCGTCGTTATAAATCGGCGCACCGTGTTTTTGTCCCGAAGTCTTATGGGTAATCCACCTGTTGATTGGCTGAGCTGAAAGTGCCAAAGACATAATAATCGCCAAACCGCCCAAACTCTTGTATTTTACGAGTTTTTCGGCTTTGGTAAGGTATTTTGACATAGACTCGGCACTGTCTACGCCCGCTTTCTTTGAGTCGTGAAGAACTTCCGTCGTACTTGTTATCAACGACTCTAAAGATGTACTAAAATAAGACTTGTCCTTGTTGTTCGTCGTAAACTTGATGTGTTCGGAAATCCCCGTCATTGCCGCAAGTTTTTGGCTCAGGTTTTTAATTTCTTTTTTATCAAGTTTGTCGGCGTCGGCACATTTGCCCAATTTTTCAAAAATTTCATCAAATGCAACTTTATCGGCGTTATACATTTCTTCAAAAGATTTATCTATATGCTTGCCGTCCGAACCGACAAGAGATGTAAACATATTCTTGACGGCAGTGGTAAAGTTTTCGGCACCTTGCCCCTTGTAAAACTCGTTTACTCTTTCTAACGTATGACTGTCAGCCCAGTTATGTGCAAGGTTTGAGTTAACGCCCATAATCGGCTTACTTATGCCCTGTGCAACCCACTTGACGATAAATCCCGGTAAGATACAGTTGATGATAAGCCCCGAACTCTCACGTCTCAACGCCTCTAATCCCGCCAAAAAGTTAAACTTTCTGACAGGTTTGCCGTTTTCGTCCAAAACATCGTTACCGTTTTCATCTTTAACTTTTGATGCCGCAATGGTTTCAAACACCGGACGAGGTCCGATTGAGGTCAAAAAGTCCAACACCGAAACGTTAACCATCGGCTGAGCTTCGCACATCTGCATCCCTTTTATCGCAAGGTCGGTCAGCCCGCCAAACGACGGTTGAGCATTCTTTCCCCCGTTTTGCACGTTTGGGGTAATCTGTCTATTCTTACTGTTTTCTACACCTATTTTTTGTATCATATCTTCTTGTTTGTTCGTAATAAGACAATGTTCATTATAACAACACTACATGTATAATAAAAGCCCTGCATAAAAAAAATTGCCCCCTTCTCTCAATTTGTAAACAAAATATTAAGACAAATTTGAGGATTATTTTATAAACTTATGAGATTATTAAGGATTTTATAAACTTTTAAACCAAAAACCTCCGTTATAACGTCAGTCGACCTCCAAAAACAATGAAATTAAGGGACTAAAAATTTTGTAAATTTTTATTACAAAATTTGGAAGGACTTTTAAAAATATAGATTTTGTATATAAACTTTCGAGAAAATCGAAAAATTACTGAGATAAAGGCATGCTAAAAGTCACATGGATGAGAGTAACTTATGTAAATAAATGTTACAAAGATATAAAGAAAAGCGGGTAAAAATTAAAGAAACGAGGGAGAAATGCCGTAAAAGTTATTGGAATAATTAGAAATTGAAAGGAAAACGCAATGGGATTGGCAGCATCACAAGCCAGACTGTTATCTATCACATCTCGTATGTCTGATAATGAACTTCGCTCTCAGCTTATCAGTAATGCGAAGATGCGTCTTGCGACGGACAGCTCCAGAGTAAGCGACGAATATATTGCTGCCTTGAACGAAACCCAATTAATGTTTTCCAATTACAATACGGCAGGGGATGCACAAAACAAAGTTTTGACTTTTAACAATCTTATGGAATACAGTTCCTACAATACTCAATACGGTATTGTCAACAACAACGGAGACATTTTGGTCAGCCAGACGGATGCAACCAACTTTAAAAATTCCGATTCGTTGAATGAATTTCTTGAAAATTACGGGCTTGAATATAAAACATCTTATTTTGAAAAATATGCAAATGATAGCGT
>CAMAML010000075.1 GCA_945836835.1 uncultured cyanobacterium
TAAATTCTTCGCCTTATCCGCCAAAACAGCCAATCTATTCTTTCCTCATTAAAATCTCTTATACTCCAGTATACCATATTTTCCCCCTTTTTCAATCAGCAAACCCGATAATTCCACTAATAGCAATATTAATGTATACTATTAGTGGAAATGAAATCTTACAACACCCTCCGGTCGGAGAGGTGTGGAACTTGTCGTCTTTTCCCTCAACTTTCCGACGGGGATTTTTATTGGACGCTTGTCACATCGGGCGGTTGTAAAAATCCCTCTTTTATGACACGTATGTTTTTGGTAATATGGTGGAGTAAAAGGGGAAAAATATGTTAAAAAAAATATTTACGTTTAAAAATCTCATTGTTCCTGTTTTATTATTGGCGTTGTTTGCGGTTTATCCGCAGGTTGCAAATATTTTTCTGCTGTTTTTTGCGGGGTTTGTGATCGCCTGTGCTTTAAACCCTTACGTAAACATTTTGGAAAAACGCTTAAAAAACCGAACCCTTGCCGCCGCAACAACAGTAATTGCGGGATGTTTTGCAATTTTTGTACTGTTCATCCCCGTACTTGTGATGACAATTCGGGAGCTTGCAATTTTTCTGAACACTTTACCCCAAAAGGTTACCTCAATCGTGCATCTGTACAATTCGACTTTAATCTTCGGGAAAAGGTTGTCGGAGTTGTTTTCGATTAACTCGCTTGTCGCAAACCCGACAGACGTTGCGGGGAACCTCTTCAACCGCTCGTGGTCGTTCACTATGGGAATTTTTGAGGTCGGCGTTATCGGGGTTGTCCTGATGATGATTGTTTACTATTTGCTTGAGGACAAAGATTATCTAAAAAAGAAGTTTGTGGAATTTTTTCCGCCCGAATATAAAGCTCGGGCGGCGGATATTCTCAAAAACATTAGCGTAAAAGTCGGCGGATACGTCACGGCACAGGTGCTTTCGATGACGGCGGTCGGCGTTATGACGATGATTGTTTTGTTTTTTATGAAGATAGATTATGCGGTCGTTCTGGGTTTGATTACGGGGATTTTGGACATAGTCCCGATTGTCGGGCCGACGATTGCGGTCGGGTTGATTTTGCTTGTCGGAATGCCGTTGAGTATATTTAAAGTTATTTTGATTATCGCAATTTTTATCGGGATACAACAGTTTTCAAACTACGTTGTGCGTCCTTTCGTGTTTGGCAAATGGATGAAACTTCATCCGCTTATGTTGTTTTTGGCACTGTTTTTGGCGGAAGAGTTTTTGGGGTTTTGGGGCGTAATCTTATCCCCGGCAATCGCCTCGACGGCGTGCGTGCTTGTGGACGAACTTTATTTAAAACCGATTAACGAAGAAACTCAAGAGGGCAAAAATGACTGACGGCGAGATTTTGTTGTATGCTCCAAAATTTTCGGCGTATACGAAGTCGAAGGTATTAATGGCTTTTCCGGGGCCCGAAAGTTTTGCCTTGTCCTCTTTGGGCTACTTGTGGTTGTTTAAGGACTTGGACGAGGATGAAGAAATTTGGGTAAAACGGGTTTATTCCGATACGGCACAACTTTCGACAAACCCCAAAACCGTTGATTTTATAGCGTTTTCGATGTCGTTTGATATGGATTTCCTAAAAGTTTTCGAGATGCTGGAAAAATTTGGAATTCCGCTCAAAAAATCCGAGCGGGGGGAAGATTTTCCGCTCATATTTGCGGGCGGTCCCGTTGTAACAGCAAATCCAACGCCGTATGAAGAATTTTTTGATTTTTTTATAATCGGGGACGGCGAAAAAATTAACACGGAAGTCATCAAATCAAAAGAGGGCAGGGGAAAGACGGAATTTTTGGAGTATATTTCGACATTAGACGGAGTGTATGTTCCAAATATCACAAAAAAAGTCAAAAAACGCACGAAAAAACTTGAAGAAGTCATCTATACCCCGATAATAAGCGATAAGGCTTTTTTCAAGAACACTTTTATAGTGGAGGTTGCCCGAGGGTGCGCAAACCGTTGCGGATTTTGCCTTGCCTCATACCTGAATTTACCTCTGAGGTGTTTGGATTTTGACAAAATAATTTCCGCCCTGGATTTGGGGCTTAAGCATACAAAAAAGATTGCACTTTTGGGTGCACAACTTTCGGCACATCCCAGGTTTGGGGATATTTGCGAATATATTCACAACCGAGTAAAAAGCGGCGAACAAATAGAGATGAGCGTCTCGTCGTTGAGAGTTGACACGATTACGCCTGAAATATTGGAGGTATTTAAGGCTTGCGGTCAGAAAAACATTACGCTTGCAATCGAGGCGGGGAGCGAAAGACTAAGAAAGGTTATAAACAAGAACCTCACGAGAGAACAAATTTTTAAGGCGGTGGATATTGCCAAAAACGCCGGCTTAAAAGGGTTTAAATTCTACGGTATGATAGGTATTCCGACCGAAGATGACGAGGATATTGAAGAACTCATTACTCTTGCAAAGGATTTAAAGTCTCAATACAAAGGGTTTAATATTTCGTTCGGATTTTCAACGTTTGTGCCAAAACCGCACACTCCGTTTCAGTGGTGCGGAAGAGAAAACTCAAAGTCTTTGGAAAAAAAATCACGCTACTTAAAAAAAGAACTTCACAAAATCGGGATAACCGCTGATTTTTCCGGAATAAATTCTGATTATTGGCAGGCGGTGCTGTCCCGTGGGGATAATACCCTGGCGGATTTTTTGATAGATGTGTATAAATTTGGCGGGAAATCGGGGGCGTTCAAAAAATCCGCCAAAGAACATAATATTGATACGGACCACTTCGCACTCCAAGACTTTGACCTTGAAAACCCACTACCGTGGGATTTTATCGAGCTTAACCCTAAAAAAGATTTTCTGAAACAAGAACACGACAGGCTGTTGAATTATAAGAAAAATTCTTGAGCCTCGGTACAGTCGTTCCACTTCTCGGACAATATTAAAGTACGCCCGAGGAAAAATTTCCTCGGGCGCGCTTTGTTTATATTGTCTGGGACTTGTTATAATTCATATTTCTTTTTGATTGCGTCCATTTCTGCTTGAAATTCTTTGAGCCTTATTTTGTCGACTTTAAGAATTTTCTCATCGCAAGCTAGAGTTTTAGCTCTAAATGCTTTTTCTAAATCGAGCGGTTTTACGGGTTTAAATACATTAGCAACTTCCGCCGTTGTCGGTTCAGGCGTCGCCGGTGCAGGTGCTTTTGCTTCCCCTCGAAGGGCTTTTCTTATGTCGACCATTACTGCATCAATATTTCGTTGCAAATTTTTTGAACCTTTTGCGTATCTTTCCAAAAATTTAGGGTTTACATCCAAAATTCTTGCGGCGTTTACAAGGTTTCCTTCATTTACATTGAGTTCAAATTCCCCTATTTTCCCCGCATTAATCGTGGCGGATGTCACGTCACCGGTTCTTTTAATGCCTATTCCACATTCTTTAAGTCCTGCTTGGTCAAGTTTTGCAAGAGTTTCATCAACATGCTCACCAATCAAAGGCATTTTTCGCCATTCGGCAATAGCATCTTTTTCTCGAGCAACGACACTTACTCCAAAATTTTGACCGATATGCCCTTCCGCCGTAATCATGCCTTTCTGTCTGGCGGCAAAGTATTCAAGATCTTTGGCATTTGTTGGCTTTCCGCAGTCAAGAAAGCCCCTTGCTATTGCACTTTGCCCTTCAGCAAGCCCGTTTGAACTGCCCAACAACGGTCTTGAGGAGCCAAGGATGTCGCTACCTACCGAATTACGGACCTTTACAACCGACTGATTTGTTCCGACGTTTGAGAGTGATACTGCACCTTGCCCTAAAACCTTTTTGCCGTCAAATAACCTAAATCCTGCGATTGAATAGTTTGATTTTGCCTTTGCTCCGATTTCAAGAACGGGGTTCTTTGCTCGTCCCAGTTGTATTCTTAGAGCTTCTTCCAACACGGGTTCTTTTTGTGCAACCTTATCCATCATTTGTGTTAACTGTTTTCCGCTAAGACGCATTCTTGTTGATGCACCCTCGCATTTTGGTAAAAAGTTTACAAGTTTTGCAATAGTCATGTAGTTAGCCATAATTTTTTCCTTTCCAAATTTTTTCCTGATTTTTGTATTACCTTTTTGCTTGACTTTTTTATGAAATTCATTAATTAAATAATGAATATATCGTGTCGGATATCCTTGTGTTTTCCATACGTGTACGTCGTAGTGTTACTTGTTTCATATCAGTGTTCCTTTTCCCCAATGTGAGCATTGGTTAGCTTTTTAAGTGTTTCCTTTTTGAAAAATCGATTTCCCTTACTCCTTTATAAAAACCGCAGAGTTTCAAAAATTGCTAAACTTTTACGAAGTTACAAGTATAAATCCGCCAAATATAGAATTGACGCTACATTCCGCTTTTACAAAACTTAATATAAAATACTTATAGTTGCTAAAAAGGAAAATTTCAGAAGTTTAACGGTTAGAAAAATTATGGGAATAAAACAGGAATTCGGACAAAAAATCAAAAGAATGAGAATAAATCGGGGCTTGACGCAAGAGGAGCTTGCGGAGGCGGCGGACTTGTCTCAGCGAGCTATGAGCGGGATTGAGACGGGGGAAAACTTTGTGTCTGCGGAAACGTTGGACAAACTTGTTTTGGCACTGGACACTTCTACCGAAGAACTTTTCGCGACGGATCATTTGAAGATGGGGGAAGATTTAAGGCAATTTATTGATGCAAAACTTGACATAATAAGCTCCGACCCGACAAAATTGGCGATAGTGTATAACGTTGTAAAGAGCCTGTCAAAAGAGTAGGCGTACGTGGTCCGCTCTTGAACGATTTCTATCGGTGAATTAACACTGTATCAATTCACTATAAAAGCGTTACTTTGTCACAATTAAAGCCTTGAACGCCTGTGTCAACCGTTTCAAACTGTTTTTTTCTGTCCCGACTCCGCACAGCAGCATTGTCGAAACCTTATTTGTCTTTTCGTCCTCTATCCCAAATTTTTCATACAAAACTTCGGACAACTCTTCTCCGCTCAAGCCCTCAACTTTTACCAAAATTTTTGTAATATCGTCTCCGCCAAATTTTACGTTCGGACAATTTTGTCTAAGCTCCCGAATTTGGGCGATTAAATCCTTAATCTTTCTGCGTCCCCGTCCCGAGCTTAAAAATCTGATATTTTTTTCGATTGAGGCAAGTAGAGGATATGAAGGCGAAGTCGTCGAAATCAGCCCTAAAGCTGTGTCGACGTCCAGTTCCGTATTTGAGTGTAAAAGTGCCGTCGGGTTAAGCCCGCCCGCCGTTTTATGCAGTGACTGAACCGTAAAATCCGCAACGTTCACGGCACTTTCGGGCAACTCATCCGAGAACGGATACAACGCACCGTGAGCTTCGTCCACAATCAGATATGCCCCGTAACGTTCGCAAACCTTCTTTATGGATTTTATGTCGGAAACGAACCCCTCATAAGTAGGCGACGTAACTATGACCGCTTTGATTTTTTGAGATTTAAGGTGTTCTTCAATCGTGTTGACGGGGGTTGAGGTCGGGCATCCCCATTCCTTATCAATCGGCAGATCATAAAAAACCGCCTCGCCTCCCGCAAGTTTGACGGCGTTTGCGTGACAGCGATGGGCGTTGCACCATATAAGAACCTTTTCTCCTTTGTTGACACATGCCAAAACAGACGCCAAAACCCCGGAGGTTGAACCGTTTGTGAGGTATTTCGTTCGAACCGTTCCGTAAATCTTTGCAGCCTCTTTTTCGGATTTTTCGAGTGCCTCTTGCGGTGCGTGTGTATCCGTTTCGGAAACATCCATAAGATACATGCACCGAAGTTTGTGGAAAATACAGAACCCTTGGGCGTGCGACGGGGTGGTAAAAAGTGTTTGTTTATATGTTTTTCTAAGTAAATTGACTAATCCCACAACAAAACCTTTTACTTGTTTTCAACCTCAATACTTCTTTTTGCACAGTATTGGATAAGAGTCATCTTGTCACGGTTTTGGGTAAACTCAAACCGTCCCGAATGGGTGAACAAGCCGTCGTCCCCTCGCTCAATTCTTATCGGTTTATAATAACATTTTATGGTAATCGTGCCGTTCAGCGGAAGTTCAACCTCGTAACGACCTTCTATATCAACGTTTTCCGCCGTTCGGAATTTCATACCGCCCGCCGAGATGTCCAAAGTCGTAATCTTGTGAGATTTTTTGCCTTCCGTAAGCGTCAAATCCTTTACAAACTTAATACGGCTGTACTGCCTTCTTTGTAAAAACTTGTGCCTTGCGGGACTTGCAACCTTCAGAGACATATCGTCCGTTTCTTTTGCGTAAGATTCAAAATATAAAGTGCCACGTGGGGTTTCGGTGTAAAATTCACAGTAAGTATTCTTTAAAATCCCATCC
>CAMAML010000076.1 GCA_945836835.1 uncultured cyanobacterium
GTTACGTCAAAGTAAAGATGACGCTTAACTTTTTCGGCATTGTTGACGGAAATGTCTTTCCCGATAACCTGAATATGAACGTTTTGAGGGGTTGTGTAAAGGATTTCGCAATTTTTTACCCCGAGCAAAGAGTCAAAAGCGTCAACGCTCCACTCGCTTTTCTTCTGCTCTTTTTTCTCTTCCTGTGGAATTATCTCCATAAGCCTGTTTACGTCAACAAAAATGCCGTCCGTCGTGAGTTTTGTTATGATAAAATTTTTCTTAAAAATTTCCTCAAACGAATACGCCGAGTCAAAATTTTTAAGGCTCAAAAGAAGTTTTTCCCCTTTTTTAAGCGTAATATTTTCTACGGAAAACCGAACGTTTGGCGAAAGCTCCGTCACCAAAACGGGCTTTTCAATCATCAAATCCGCACCGAAAGATTTTTTTGCAAAGTTTTCGACATAATTAATCACCGTCGGATTAGAAACCGCATACGGTAAAACTTTCAGGTACAAAACAAAAGGTGTTGCAACCGCAATCCCGCTTGTAACAACCAATCCCGCTATTAATTTTGATTTTAATGACTTAAACATAGCTCACCCGAAAATATTATACCATAAAATAATGCAGAAATTTTAAAAGTTTTATGATATTATCTTTGTATGAAGAAAATATTGTTCGGAATAATTTTATCATTAACGCTCCAACTCGGCACAATCGCCGAAGAAACGGCAATACAACAAAACGCCGACGCCATGCCTGCAATTTCCCAAAATCTCACCACGGACGACGTAGAAATTTTTGCAAACGAAAAAGGGGATAAATTCGGGCTAAAAGACAAGTCAGGCAACGTAATCTTTGAACCGCAGTACCTAAAACTCATTCGGGTCGGTAATTCTTCTTGGATTGTCCAGAAAAAGTCCAAGTACGGGCTAATCAACTCAGAGGGTGAATTTATCATACAGCCGAAATACAGGCATGTGGAACGGCTTGTCGGCAGGTTTGTAAAACTCGGTAACACAAACGATTTTGGGATTTATGACGAGAAGGGCAACATCATCCTCCTGCCCGAATACTCGGACATCCAGCTTCTTTACGGAAAAATGTTTTTGACAAAAAAAGATTACAAATACGGAGTTGCGAGCTTTGACGGGACGGTTTTGATAGATAATATTTGCGACGATATTTATATGCCACAAAAAAATGTCATGCGTCTAAAGCTCCTCGGCGACTGGTACGAAATCGAACGCACGGCGGAAGAAGATTTGACCATTCCCGAAGATATTTTTAGCATGAAACATAACGACAAATTTAAACTCACGGCATTGATTACCGACACCGGTGCGGTTTCCGGATACTCCGTCGTAACGTTTTCGGATTATTTGATAAAAATTTTCTCGTCGATTTCGCCCGCTCACGAAGAAACAATCGACGACTTAATGCTTTCAAAAGGTGCGGATACCGTCTCCATCCTCAAAAAATGTACGTGGATACCGAAGTACCCGCTCATCTTTGCAGTTAAGTATTACCACAACATCCGTGACCCTTACACGGGACCGCTTGCGGATGTCAGAACGGATTTGAAGAAACAGATTAAGTAAACTTGATTAGATTTTTAGAGTAAAAAACTTCCCAAATCTCAAAAGTTTTTTGCCCTAAGAGCAAAAAACTTATTAATTTTTAATACTTTTTCCCCTAAAGGGAAAATTTGTTGAAAATTTTATCTGTGTTTATTTTTCCTCTTTATTCAAAGAGGTCTTATCTGCCTCCCGCTTGGTGAGGGCGGTCGCAACCCTCAACCCACCTCATTAACCTCTTTTACAAAGGTATCAATCCACCCCACAAGGGTCGACATTTCGTATGGTTTTGGCAGGTACAAGTCCGCTCCGAACTTCAAGACGGTTTCTTTTTCGTGGAAAACCGACGTTACGATGACTTTTGACTTTTCATAGTCGGATAATTGTTTTAATTTTTGGCAAATCTCAAGCCCCTTACGGGTTTCGTTGTCCCCGGCGTCAAGTATCACAACCGCAGGTGCTTTGCCCATAATATACCCCTCAAAATTCGTTACTACCTCGGCGTCGTACCCTTGCAGCCGTAAGATTACGGTCAAAAGCTCCGTCATCGCCTCGTCTTTATCCATGACAAGCACTTTTTTGTTATAATCCCGTTTTGCGACGGAATTTTCACCGCTAATCTTTGCCCGCTCAATAAGGTAATTCGATTTTGTCGGAAGTTTTGCAAGCTGTCTTATGTTTTGCAAATCCCTGTACAAGTCGGTAATCGAACTGTATTTCTTGGTTTTTGAGGTAACTACCCCGATTGATACGTGGACAAATTCGGAACGTTTACCCGCTTGAGCGTCCCCTTGCATAATCACAAACCCCCTTGAAATATCCGTCGGGGAGTAAAATTTTTCGGAAACAGTATCAAACGCAAACGTCAAAAAGTTTGCAATCTGTTCAGAGCGGACTTCGTCCGTTATTATCAAAAACTCGTTCTCGGAAAGGCTTCCCAAATAATCCTCGTTCACAAGAGAGGAAATTATTATTGCAGTGAAGGTTTGGAGTAGTTTTTCAGAGGCAAGCCGTGTGTAGACTTCTGCATAATCTTCAAAATTGTCGACCGAAATCATCAGGCATGCCCAGTTACCTTTCGAGGACAAAACCCGTTTCAAGGCACGCATTGAATAAGATTTGTTCGGTATCATTTTTTTTGTGTCTAAATTTGTTTCAAATTCTCGTCTCAGGTGAGCTTTCATTCTCACTACAAACTCTTCGGAGTTAATCGGTTCGCTGATGAAGTCGTCCGCACCGCATTGAAGTATTTTCATCCTGTCTTTAAAGTCCGCCGACTTTGACGTTGCAACGATTACGGGACGCATGTTATAAGTTAACGCCCGAATTTCTTTGCAATATTCGCCCAAATCCGCCCCCATGCTGTCTGATACGATTATTAAATCGGGTTCTTTGTCTTGGATGAATTTCATTGCGGAAATCATGTTTTTGGAAATTATGACAACCGAGCCGTCGTTTTCCAAAAGTTTTTTATATTTGACGGAAAGTTCGCGTCTTTTGTCGATTATTAAAGTTACGGTTTGCATGCTTCCCTCACCTGATTTTCAATATTTGATACGGGAAATTTCACCTCAAAAGTCGTCAAAAACTCCCCACCTTCGATTTTTTCGGAGTTTACGGAAATTTCACCCTTCATTTTTTCGACAATATTTTTTGTAATGTACAACCCCAAACCGCTTCCTTGGACTTTTCTTGTAAGCGGGCTGTCTATACGCGAAAACTTGTTAAAGATTTTCAACTTATCCTCGTCGGAAATCCCCGCACCGACATCAGCAATTTTTATCGACACAAAATCTCCGCAACAGTCCGCACAAACCCGAACGGTCATATCGGGCGAAGAGTATTTTGCTGCGTTTTCGATAACGTTCACCATGACTTGCTGGAATTTGTCCCTATCAACCGTGATTGTGGGGGTTTTATCGTGAATTTTTATCTCAAAATTTTTGTCCTTGTATTGGTTTTTGACAATCGCTACGACCGTCTGAATTATCGGCTTAATGTCGGTTTCTTTGTAGACAAAAGTTTCTTTTGAAGATTGAAGTTTTGTTACCGAAAGCATGTTTTCGACAAGCGAAATAAGGCGGTTTGACTGCTCCTCGATAATCTTTAAAAACCGTTTTTTGCTCTCGTCATCGAGCTTGTCCCATGAAGAGAGCATAGTTTGCGAAAATCCGCGAATTGACGTCAAAGGAGTTCTCAATTCGTGGCTGACGGTCGATATAAAATCTTCATAACTTTGGTTTTCCATACTTTGATTATAGCAGAATTTTTCAAAAAAAAAAGCCGTTTACAATTAAACGGCTACCAGACTTGGGGAGGAGGTATGAAAAACGATTGTTTCTCATATCTTACATTTTGTATATCGGCATTGGGGGAAAAATCTTTGACAACTTTGCCCAAATATCCTCCAAACGGTGTATGGTGGGTTAAGGGATTAAGTTACTAAAATAAAATGTAAACATTCTTGTAACTTTCTTGCCTTTAGGGTTTTGTTCGGGTAGAATTAAATCAGTGGGGCTGAGGAGATAATGAATGCCGAAATTAGCAAAACAGTATGAACAGCGTTATTCGTATTACAATTACGAAGAGGTTTCTCAAAATGTCGTTGCCGTGCCAAGAAAATACAGGGACTACGAACCCCGACCGCATGTCGTCAGTCGCCGTCCCATAAAGAGAAATACCGCCAAAATCGAAAGAAACAGAAGGATTTCTCAACTGGTTTCGGTGTCGGTTTTGCTTTTGTTAGGCATTTTTGTTCTGCCTTCGGGGTTTAAAAACATTTCACGTTCAATATTTACCAAAAACCCGTATCCGAGTATTACGGTTGATTATAAACAGATTGTCTATCCTTCGTTGCCGTATTTGAACAACAACCTGTTCTTGGACGAACTTATGCTGAGCGGGGCGGAGCTTAAAAAACCGCAAATGTCCACTCTTCCGACAGGACAAGAGATGACCTCACTGGAAAATCAACTTGACTATTTAAGCACTCTCTATCCTCGTATTCACCCGTCGATATTTGTTTGGGATTA
Organism: uncultured cyanobacterium; assembly: GCA_945836835.1. Taxonomy (GTDB): domain Bacteria; phylum Cyanobacteriota; class Vampirovibrionia; order Gastranaerophilales; family Gastranaerophilaceae; genus UBA1221. Next base: position 4,592 of record CAMAML010000076.1, read on the forward strand.
TAATACAAAGAATTTTGCGGACATTAACGGCGAAGAGCTGTTTTCCGCCGCAAGTATAATCAAAATCCCCGTACTTTTACAGCTATTTAAGTCCATTGAGGCGGGGCAGGTCTCTTTGACGGATACAATGCCTCTGACGGAATACTACCGCTCGGAAGGTTCGGGAGATTTGCAGTTCAAGGCGGAAAACTCCAATTATTCGCTTGATACGCTTGCCAGGGTGATGATTACAAACTCCGATAACTCCGCAACAAATATGATTATGTCCCAAATCGGCTCGATGACCGATGTTAACCGTGGGATAAAGGATTGGGGCTTAAATCAAACCCACGTCAAGAACTGGCTACCCGATTTAGCGGGGACAAACCACACCACCGCAAGGGATTTGGCAAGAATGCTCTATAACATTGATAACCCGAAATTCTTGTCCCCAAGCTCAACCGAAAAGATTTTTGAATATATGGGACAGGTTAAAAATAACCGCCTTATTCAAGCGGGGTTAGGGGATGGTGCAAAATTTCACCACAAAACGGGTGATATAGGCAAAATGCTCGGGGATGCGGGGATTGTCACCATGCCAAGCGGAAACAAATATATTGTCGTAATTTTGGCAAACAGACCGTATAACTCCCCCGACGGCAAGGACTTTATCGTTAAGGCGTCCGAAATTATTTATAACTATATGAACGGTATCAGATAAACTTTATGATCGCCCGTTAATCGGTTTTGCTCTGTTTTTGTAACAATTTTGTTACAAATGTAAGTTTTTCTTAAAGTTATGCATAAATTTTTCCGATTATGGGTATGTAAAGGTTATACGGCTTAACATACAGGAGCATAACAAGAATGGAACGATACGCAATTTGGACGGGAACATACAGTTTTGTGAACGAAATTGGTATGTTTTTGGAGATGTTTAAAGAAAAGTTAAACTTTCTGATAAAAGAGATTGAGAAAACAGAAAAAGCGATAGAAAAACCGCTTTAGCTGTTGATTTAGGGATGTATGAAAAAGAGAACTCCGATGGATGGAGAGTTCACAATTTTTAGCCCGAAGAAGAGCTTCTTCGGGCTTTTGATTATTTTTTTATTTAACTCGATTTAATTATGCTCTCGGGTGGGTTTCTTTGTAAACATCTTTCAGGTGTTGCGATGAAACGTGGGTGTAAATTTGGGTGTTGGAAATGCTTGCGTGTCCGAGGAGTTCCTGCACAACCCTTAAATCCGCACCGCCTTCGAGCAGGTGGGTCGCAAAGCTGTGCCTAAATACGTGCGGAGTTACGTGTTTAGGGAGTTTGATTTTGTCCACTATATCGTTTATGGCTTTGCTGACGGTTTTTGACTGAAGCCTGTAGCCCGTATTGTTTATGAAAACGGGCGAACTTTCCCGACAGTCCGTTTCGTAACCTTTTGCAACAAGCGGGCGGGCGGTTTCGATGTATCTTACAAGGTAAGATTTTGCACGCTCGGAAATAAGTACAATCCGCTCTTTTGCACCTTTCCCGAAAACCCGTATCTCGTTTTCGTCGAGGTTCAAGTCCTCAAAATTCAACCCGCTAAGCTCTGAAACCCGCATGCCCGTTGCCCAAAGAAGTTCCAAAATGGTTTTATTTCTGTATCCGGCAGGTGTATCTATATTAACATTGTTAAGTATTTGTTCTACCTCATAGTCCGTCAAAAACTTTGGCAAAGATTCCGGTTTTTTGGGCAGAGACAAAACTTCAGCGGGGTTTGTGTCCGTTTT
>CAMAML010000077.1 GCA_945836835.1 uncultured cyanobacterium
ACGAGGGCTTGTCCCTCTCCCTAAGGGCGAGGGAGCAGTTACGGATAATCGACAAGTCCTACGATACCCCAAAAAAGATAAGACAAGGAGATGAAATCATGAAACAAAAAATCAAACAACTTAACGCCTTTACACTTGCAGGCGGACGCAGTCCGCTCCTGTGTGGAGACGAAGGGGTAGCCGAAGGCTACTCTTGTGTGGAGACGAAGGGACACAAGGTTCTCCACGCCTCGAAAAACATGTCTTTTCACATCATAAAAAAAGGCTTTACTCTTGCCGAGGGTGGACAGAGTCCACTCTTTAACGGAGACGAAGGGACACAAGGTTCTCCACGCCTCGTAAAAAGGGCTTTCACGCTTGCAGAAATCCTTATTACCCTCGGCGTAATCGGGGTTGTGGCGGCGGTTACGTTGCCGACGCTTATACATAACTACAAAAAATCGGTCGTAGAAACAAAAGTGAAAAAGACTTATGCACTAATTTCAAATGCCGTCAAAATGTCCGAGGCAAAATACGGGGAAATCTCAGAGTGGGACAGATGTGATGTTGACAGTTCCTATGAATGTTCCAAACATATTTTAGAAAAATATGTTTTTCCTGAGTTGAAAATCGCTAAAATTTGCGGAGAAGATAACAAGGAGGAATGTTGGACTCAGCCAAAATCATTGTCAGGTTTGGAAAGTGCATTACCTCTTTCTCGTAATTTTGCAATAACTGCTATTTTGAATGAGGGTACTTCTCTTTACATGTGGGCGGGTCTTCAATTAATAAATCCTCATATTCAAATATGGTTTGATATTAACGGATCTAAAAAAGGGGCAAACATGCTTGGAGCTGATGTTTTTGGAATACAAATCGATTTTTCTTCAAAATTGACATCTAAACAAGGTCCTTATATGAAGCCATTGAATTCTAAAGAAATCACTGAAGATAAAATTAGAAATGCAGAAATATACGGTTGCTCAAAAGAAATAAATCATGCATACGCAGGTACCTATTGCGGCGGGTTAATCCAATTAAACGGTTGGAAAATCCCCGACGATTATCCCGTCAAGTTTTAAAAAGAAAGAGGATGTCCGAAATTTGGACATCCTCAACTTTTCTAAAAAAATCCCCTTGCGATTACTCTTGCGGAGTTTCTTCTTCGACCTTTTTAGACGGTATTCTCATACCGTAGAAAGATCTCCATACGAAGTACAGGGCAACAATCAGGAAGATTACCCCCGCAATCGGTGCTACACTTCTGAACGCCTCGCTGATTGCTATTTCCATAGCCAACAAGCCGAACAGTGTCGTGAACTTGATTATTGGGTTCATCGCAACCGAGGAAGTATCTTTGAACGGGTCTCCCACCGTGTCGCCCACAACCGTTGCATCGTGTAAAGGTGTCCCCTTTTCTTTCATGTCAACTTCGACGATTTTCTTTGCGTTGTCCCAGCAACCGCCGGCGTTTGCCATAAATACCGCTTGGAACAAGCCGAATACCGCAATCGCTATCAGGTAGCTTACAAAGAATGCTACGGGACGGTTTGCAAACTCAAGGTTTTTGCTTACGACAGGAGCCGAAAGGCACGCAAGTGCAAGTGCAAACGCAAACAACGAAATAAAGATGTTAATCATACCTTTTTGTGCATATTGGGTACAGATTTTTACAACTTCTTTCGAGTTTGCAATGTTTGCGGATTTTGAGTCGGCGTTGTCAAGGTCGATATTGTCCTTGATGTACTCTGTTGCACGGTAAGCACCCGTTGTAACCGCCTGCATCGACGCCCCGCTAAACCAGTAGATTACCGCACCGCCCGCAAGCAAGCCGAGCAAAGTATACGGGTTCAACAGGTTAAGCACTGCCTCAGGCTGAATGCCCAACGTGTTTTTGATAACCAAAATCAGCGAGAAAATCATTGTGGTTGCACCGACAACCGCAGTACCGATAAGAACGGGTTTTGAGGTTGCCTTGAAAGTGTTTCCCGCACCGTCGTTTTCTTCCAAGTACTGTTTTGCGTTCTCAAAATCAGGCTTAAACCCGAAATCTTTTTCGATTTCTTCGCCGACATTCGGAATTTCCTCGATAAGAGAAAGCTCGTAAACCGATTGAGCGTTGTCGGTAACGGGACCGTAGCTGTCAACGGCGATTGTAACGGGACCCATTCCCAAAAATCCGAAGGCAACAAGCCCGAACGCAAATACCGACGAATAAACCATTACGTCAGACGGGATATGAATGCTTGCAAAATAAGCCAGCCCCATTAATAATACCGTAACCGCCCCGATCCAAAATGCGGAGAAGTTACCCGCAACAATACCCGAAAGTATAGTCAAAGACGCACCGCCTTCTTTTGAAGCCGTCACAACTTCTTCGGTATGTTTTGCCTTTGGAGAGGTGAAGATTTTCGTAAACTCAGGGATTAACGCAGCACCCAATGTTCCGCAAGAAATAATCGTTGCAAATACGAGCCACAAAATACCTTCCATATCCCCAAGTAACCATTGGCTTACCCCGATAGTCATAAGGATTGACAGTCCCGAAGTCAACCAAACCAAGCTCGTCAGCGGACGTTCAAAATCAAATCGTCCTTTAACGGATTTCATATAATCTTTTGTCAACCAACCGTTGATTGCGTATGCGATAACGGAAGTTGCAATCATCAAAAATCTCATAACAAAAATCCAAGTTAATAACCGGACTTGATATTCGGGATTCACCCCGAGCAGAATAAATGAAACAAGAGCAACCCCCGTAACGCCGTAGGTTTCAAACCCGTCAGCCGTAGGTCCGATTGAGTCGCCCGCATTGTCCCCCGTACAGTCGGCAATAACGCCCGGGTTTCTCGGGTCGTCTTCTTTAATCCCAAACTGGATTTTCATCAAATCCGAACCTATATCGGCAATTTTGGTGAAGATACCGCCTGCAACACGCAGAGCCGATGCACCTAAGGATTCACCGATAGCAAACCCGATAAAGCAAGCCCCTGCCAAATGTCCCGGAACAAACAACAAAATCGTAAGCATCAGGATTAATTCGACCGATACGAGGCAAACCCCGATGGACATCCCCGCTTTCAGCGGAATGTTCATAATGTTAAGAGGATTACCCTTCAAGGACTCAAACGCCGTTCTTGCATTTGCAAGTGTGTTCATTCTGATACCGAACCACGCAACCCCGTAAGAACCCAAAATCCCGATTACAGACCACAGCAAAATAATCGCAACGTCTTGAGCGGGCATGTGTTGCAAGTATCCGAAATAAAACGCGATACAACATCCGATTAAGACTTCCAACCAAAACAAAAATTTACCCTGTTGAATAAGGTAAGTTTTGCAGGTTTCAAAAATAGTGTTTCCGACTTCCGCCATAGCAGGGTGAACCTGTAATTTTTTGACTTTTGAAAACACAATCATCCCGAAAATCAGCCCTAAGAAAGAAACGACAATCCCTGCCAACAACAAATTGAAAGCAAGAGGATTTGCATCTTTAATATTCGGGACGACTAAATCAGCTTCGCTTGCCGCAGCGGGCAAAACTCCCAAAACCATGGCAGCAAGAGCCGCAAACAGAGTTTTTGGAGTGTTAAACCGTTTAATCATAAAACATCTCCCTTCTAAATTGTGTACACTAACCGTATATATTATAGTTCCAAATCGAATTTGAAACAAGTTTTTAACATAATTCAACAGTAGGCTCAATCGCCACCTCTTACGACGCACAAAAAATGTAAAATTCTCTTATTTCCCCTACAATTTGCAAAACCGACAAATGTATGCTAAGATACAGAAAGTTAATGTTTTGCAATTTGAGGTTAGATAAATTTATGGTTTCAAAAAAGATAATTTATTTGGTGCTTTTAGTTTTATTGCTCGGGATTTTCGGGGTAATTATCGCTTTCAACCACTCCCGCCCCGTGGCGATTGAAACGCTTAACGCCCATGTTATCGCAGACACGGAAGATGTTACCGTCCGCGAGCAGGGTAAAATTTCAAACATTCTGATTTCTCAATATCAGGACGTTGAGAAAGGGCAAGTTATTGCCGAAGTTACGGTTCCTTCCCCCGTGCAGAAAAAACAGGTAAAATCCAAAGTTCAACCCGTAGATGAAAAACAACTCGAAAAAGATTACGAAGATGCGGCTCTGATGTACAAAGACGGGGTGATTTCGCAGGACGAGTATGATAAATCCATTGAAAATATTGAGGCAAAGCAAGCAACGGACGACAAGGAAAAAGATGTTGCCGAAACTAAAGCTGACAGGGTTATAAAAGTTTATGCACCGATGGACGGTAAAATAGTATGGGGAAATCTCAAAGTCGGCGATACCGTCAGCAAAGATGTCGTAATTGCAAAGGTTAACTCTTCTTATAAAGAGGTGTTGGCTCATTTTGCAACCGCATATTCCGACAATATTTCTATCGGTGACAAGGCTCACATCAAGCTCATAAAATATCCCGAAAAACAGTTTAGCGGGGTCGTGAACTCGATAGGACAACCCGACAAAAAAGGTCTGCCGATAACAATCATTTTCGAGGGCGAAACCTCCGATATTGATATTATAAACGGTGATTCGGCTATCGTTAAACTTGAAAAAAAATAGACAAATTTCTACTTTTACGACGAATTGTAAAGATAGGGTCTTGCAAAATTTTAATTACCGTATATAATCAAATAGTATAAAAGCGTTCCCGAATCGTCTAGCGGCAGGATAGAAGATTCTGGCTCTTCTGACGGTGGTTCGAATCCATCTTCGGGAATTTAATCGAAAAACAGAATACAGGATTGGTGAGTTTGTATGTCAGAAAATCTGAAATCTGAAAATACGACGTTTTTATCAAATACGGTAATGGATTTTTGCGAAGATATTATTACCGTCAAGGATTTAGATTTTAGGATTATTGATTACAACAAGGCTTTTATAAAGCATATAAAAATTTCCGACAGGGACAAAATCATCGGGAAAAAGATTAAGGATTTGGTGGACGAAAAGTCTGCCGAGTTTTTGAGGCGTAAAATCGAGCGGGTCAGAAAGACCCTTAAATCTCAAAAATATCTTTTTACGATTATTATTGACGGCAAAAAGATTTATCTGAAACAATGCACAAACCCTATCATACAAAATGGTGAACTAATCGGATATATCACTATTTCACGGGATGTTACCGAGGAAGAAAACCTTAAACGTGAAATGTTACAGACAAACTCCCAATTAAATACTCTTTTGGAATACATTCCGCTTAACGTCTATATGAAAGACAAGAACAAGAACTATATAACCGGTTCAAAACATGCAAGAGATTTTGTCGAAAAAGGTATTGATGCGTACGCAACCCCGAACGGAATTACGATTGATATGGAAGCTGTAGCCGATTTAACAGAAAAAGAGGATAATTACGTTCTTGAGACCAAAAAACTTTTGCGTAAAGAAAAGTGTGCAATCGATTTTGACGGAATTGAACATTGGTACAGGGTTGTTAAAGCTCCGATTTTTTCAAAAACAAACGAAATCAACGGGCTTGTTACTATTACGAAAAATATTGATCTTGAGAAAAAACTCGAAAATCAGAAAGACTTATTCATCGCAACCCTCGTTCACGATATGAAGAACCCGCTACTGGCACAAATTAGCAGCCTTAATCTCCTTTTAAAAGGCATGTTTGGAGAACTAAAGCCCGAGCAGAGAGAAATTCTTGAGCTTACGGCGGAGTCAGCAAACTACATGAAAGAGATGTTACATTCTTTGCTGGCAACATACAAATACGACAACGGAATTGTAACGTTGGAAAAAACGGATTTCAATATCGATAATCTCTTCAAGGTTTGTCTTGCGGAGCATAAAGCCCTTGCTTCCGAAAATAACATTAAGGTTGAGTATTCAAATACGCTCAACGAGGACGAAAAAATATTGTGTGCCGACGAAAAACAAATAAGGCGTGTGATTTCAAACCTTATCAATAACGGGCTTAACTATTCGGACGAAGGAACAACATTTACGATTTTGGTCTACCGAAAGGATGAAAACATCGTTATGGAGTTCAAAAATATCAGCCCCGAAATTCCACAAGAAGTTCTCGATTGTATTTTTGAAAAATACGTAACGACTGCATCGCAGTACCAAAAAATCGGTTGCGGGCTGGGAATGTACTTGTCGAAAAAAGTTGTCGAAGCTCATAAGGGTAAGATTTATACGAATTGTAAAGGCAAAAATAACGATTTTATTATCGAACTCCCGTTTAAAACTTCTTCCGAAAAGCCTCAAAAAATTGCTTGGTAATCGGTT
>CAMAML010000078.1 GCA_945836835.1 uncultured cyanobacterium
CTTGATGACGAAATGGAATTTCTGACCCACAATTCGCTTGTCGGGAAAAGATATTGAGGGTGATTAAGTGATTGAAACTTAGTAACTTAATAAAAGACTTCCGTGTTTTGCGGAAGTCTTTTATCGCTGTCTTATTTAAAGAAAGGAATTTAGTATGTTTGATGATTTTCATTTAAGCAGCATTTTATAATACTGTTTAGGTGAAATTATGCGGCAGCTTTTACTTCTTCGGTTGCCGGAGCCGCATTTTCACTTTGAGATATTGTCATTTCTACGGTCCCAGGTTGCTCGTCGGCTATTTTGTTAAGAGCCTCCAAAGCTGTCGTTGCCGCCTCTTTTACGCTCGCATCTCTGTCTTTCTGAGCGATTGTGAAAATGGTCGTCAAGTCCTTCTTGTAAGCAGGAGCTTGGATGTAGCTCAACGCTTCGATTGCGGAAGTTCTTACCATCGGGTTTTCGTTGTTCTTCAACTGTTCAACGATTGTAACCGCACCCGGCAATTCCGTCAGGGGAACGGTCGAGTTTGTCAGTTTTTGAACCTCTTCTCCGTAGAGTTTTTGTAAGATTGCCGCCGTGAACATTGCGTAGCTCTTGTTTCTTTCGGCTTGTTCGTACGGAGTAATTTCGGACGCCAATTTCTTTTCGTCGTCGCTCATTTGTTGTCCCGATGCAAGTTTTTGTCTTGCCGCAACTTGAGCGTCCGTAGGTCCTGCAAGTTTGGTTGTGTCAGCCGTAACAATGTTTGTCAAAGCGTCTACGATTTTTGTATCAAGCAATTCGGTTGCTTTTTTAGGGTCTTCGTTTACCATATTGGCAATTTCTTCCATCCCTGCAGCCTGAATTTCATAATCGGAGTTTGTCAATTTTGCGATAAATTCGTTTAAGTCAACCTGAGGCACAACAGGTGCCGAAGGAACTACTTCAACGGGAGTTTCAGCCTTTACGCCTTCTTCTTTCGGAGCTTCCGTTGAAGGTTCAGGCTTTTTTACGTCGGTTACCTCCTCTTTAGGTGCTTCAGCGGTTACGACCGGAGCCGGCGGAACCGCTTCGACTACTTGCGGAGCAGGTGCCGATTGAGGTTGAACCTGAGGTTGCGGTTGTTCTACGGGCATCGAAACTATCGGCGTTTGAGGCATTTGAATGCTCGGTGGCATATAATAAGGTTGAGCCGGTGCCTGCGGGTACGCATAAATCGGTGCCTGCGGATAATTGTACATCGGGATAATCGGAGCTTGAGATTGTTCCGGAATTTGTGCGGGTTGTTGTCCCGGTGCGTTCACCGTCGGATTGTGAATGTCAATCTTTACGGCGTTGTAAACAGGTTGTTGTGGAACCTGTGTGTAATTGGGTAAATTTGGAATTTGCATCATTGTATCTTTTCCTTTCAATAAATAACTGTGATATATTCCTATTCTACCCTTTAAATACCCCTCAAGAAATTAAATTGCTAAAATCTCGAAATGTTTTAACAATTCTTAACATACTAATTTTGAATAAATCCTGAAAACTATTGCAACAACGGGGATTTGGGAATGCAACTTTTTTTATTTTTTTGTAAAAATATTAGCGAATGCGGGTGATTTTTCGGATATTTTTGGCATGAAGGGATTATTTGTGTTATAATTTCGATGAACCCGTTATAATTATAATTCGGGAAAGGGGAAATTATGGCAATTACAATCGGAGAGAGAAATTCAATACGATCGGCGTTTGGCAAGGCTTTGGTACAAGCGGGAAAAGAAAATCCGAATATTGTTGTTTTGGATGCGGACTTGGCATGCTCGACGCAGACCCAAATGTTTGGGAAAGAATTTCCCGAGAGATTTTTCGATATGGGGATTGCCGAGCAGGACATGATTGCGACGGCGGCGGGGCTGGCGTCCGTCGGGAAAATACCTTTTGCGGCAAGTTTTGCGATGTTTGCGACGGGCAGAACCTACGACCAGATAAGGAACTCGGTTTGCTACCCCGAATTAAACGTGAAGATTATCGGAACTCACGGCGGAGTAACCGTCGGCGAGGACGGGGCAAGCCATCAGGCGTTGGAAGATGTTTCGCTTATGAGGGGGATACCGGGCATGTCAGTAATTGTCCCGGCGGATTGCCGTGAGTGCGAACAGGTTATAAAATTTGCCGCCGAAAACTACGGACCGATGTACATAAGGGTTGCAAGAACAAATGTTCCCGATATTTTCGGAGAAGATTACGAGTTCGACTTCTGCAAGGCGAAAGTTTTGCAGGAAGGTGAAGACGTTACGGTTATCACAAACGGGGAAACTTTGGCGGAAGTTATTCTTGCCGCAAACGAGCTGGAAAAACAGGGGTATTCAATTCAGGTTATCCATGTCCCCGTCGTGAAACCTTTGGACGACGCAACAATTATCGAGAACGCAAAAAAGACAAAGTTTGTTATAACGGTTGAGAACCACTCGATTACGGGAGGTTTGGGTACCGCCGTTTGTGAGTCTTTGTCTTACTATTATCCGATGCCCGTCATAAGGCTTGGGGTAAACGATACCTTCGGTCAGAGCGGGAAATGGGCGGAATTGTTGGATTACTACGGGTTGTCCGCTCAAAAACTTATCAAAACCATTAAGAAACAAATTGACAGATACCGACTGGTAAAATAGAAGGAAAAACAGAGGTTATGATTCAATTCAGAGAAGTCTCAAAAAGATATAAAAACGGCAATTACGCATTAAAGGATATAAATTTGCACATCTCATCGGGCGAATTTGTCTTTGTTGTCGGAGCATCGGGGGCGGGGAAATCCACGCTTATGAAGTTGCTTTACCACGAAGAGTGTCCGACGAGCGGGACGGTTACAATCGGCGGGATTAATATCGCAAACCTGCCGAACGACAAGGTGCCGAGCCTGAGAAGGTGTATGGGCATAGTGTTTCAGGACTACAAACTTTTGCAAAACATGAGCGTCTACGACAACGTTGCATACGTTATCAGAACGCTTGGGATAAGTTCAAAAGAGATCCACGACAGGGTTTCGGGGGCGTTAAAGATTGTCGGATTGGAGCATAAAATGCACGTTACTCCGTCGGAGTTGTCGGGCGGGGAACAGCAAAGAGTAGGGATTGCAAGGGCAATCGTGAACGGACCTCCGCTTTTGATTGCGGATGAACCTACGGGAAACTTGGATCCGGGCAATTCTTTGGAAATTATGCAGATTTTGGATCAAATTAATCAAAGAGGTATCACCGTTATTGTTTCAACCCATGACAATGCGATGGTGGATTATTTCAGAAAAAGAGTTATAACCCTTGACAAAGGGTCTGTTATAAGGGATATTCAAGCAGGTACTTATGAATAGTCGGGAAGAACAATCAAATATTAAAAGCGAAGTAAAAAAGCACATCCCAAAAGACAGGTTGTGCGAGTTTAGAATTTTATACAGGTTAACGATAGAAACCCTGAACGACCTAAAGCGTACGGGAGTGGTTAACCTCGTCATCATAACGACAATGGCGGCAATTTTGACGATTTTCGGTGCATTTTTCCGCTCGGCGTTGTCGATTTCCTCGTTTGCACACGAACTGGGGAGCGTTTTGGAAATTTCGGTTTACCTGAAATCCGATGCGGATCCGAACATTGTAAAAAACAGGGTTTCGGAGTTTGAGCATGTCGAGAGCGTAAAGATTATCCCAAAATCCGACTCTTGGGCGGATCTAAAGCGGGAGATGAAATTGCCGGACGTTGAAAACCCTCTGCCCGATACTTTGAGGGTTAAGGTGGATAAGCCCGAAAACATTGACACGGTTCTGAACCGAATAAAGCCGCTTTCGTCGGTCGAGGACTTGAGCTATGCTCAGAAACTTGCTAAGAAGATTACGATGTTAAATCAGGTCGTAAACACCATAACTATTTTGGTCGTAATCCTTTTGGGAATGTTGACTATTACGATTATCAACAACACCATTCAGTTGGTTATCCAGTCAAGAAAAGATGAAATCGAGATTATGCGGCTTATGGGGGTCAGCAACTGGTATATAAGGTTTCCGCTGATTATGCAGGGAGCTTTGTACGGAGTATCGGGGGCGATTGTGGCGTTCATTCCGTTGCATTTTGTGGAAAGAGGACTGATACATATGCACCAATTCTTTATGGTGCCGTCGCCGATGTACGCACAAACGCTTGTCGCATTGACAATGTTTTTAATCGGGGTAACCTTTGGGGCGGGCGGAAGTTTCCTTTGTATCAAAAAACATTTACAGGTTTAGCGTGTGAGATATGAGTACGGTAGTCTTAGTTTCGGATAACGAGAATATAAAAACTTCGGTAAAACGGAATTTGGTTTTGCTCAGAAATTCCGACCGTTTTTTGTCCGTAAACGGGCTTAACGCACAAGACGCTTTGCTCACGATACGCCCCGACGTGGTTATCTTCCACTATGACGGCAACAATCGACAAGAAATCTTAACCACAATAAAAAAGATAAAGTCAGGAGATGTTTTTGGCGGGGTTTCGCTGATGTTACTTTTGGATAAGATTTGTCGGGAATTTGTAATCGAGGCGTTTGACTACGGTGTGGACGATTATTGCACGGTATCGGACGACTTTTCGGAATTGGTTATAAGGGTTTTGAATGCGGTGAAAAAGTCCGACCTGAAGTCAAAACTTCGGGAATTGAAAGGTCAAATGAGCCTGTTTAATATTTTGGACGCAGGCGGAAATTTTTACACAAACGCCGTAGCCGAAGAAATTTTGGCAAGAGAATTGCAAAAAGAAGATTGCGGAGAAAAACTGTCTTATATGATAACGGGTCCCGACGAAGAGGGTAAAAATTTCTACTCGGACGGGCTTATGTCGGAAGTGATTTTAAAATCCGTAAGAGGGACGGACTTGGTGTTTGAAAAGGCGGGCGGAAAGTTCGCAATCCTTTTAAGGGGCGGAGTCGACACCGCAATAACCGTTTTTGAAAAGATTAAATCGGCACTGCCAAAAGAAATGACGATTAAGGCGGGGATTTTGTCCGTCTGTGATAAGAAAGCCGACGAAATCGTTCAAAAAGCGTCGAGTGCGTTCAATTTGGCAATTTTGGAAAATTCAGACTATAAAATTTACCTTGAAAAAGACTCTTCGGCAGACGATTGGCTCAAAGATGAGGTCGGGGGAAAAGGCGAACAGACATTCAAATTATTCAAAAACGTATTTAAACAAAAGATTAACAACGTGATTTCGCCGGTATTTTACAGGTTTCAAAAGGCGTACGAGGATAAATTTGACGGGGTAAAGGTTGCTCAATTTGCAAACGAATACGAGAGCATTTTTCGGGTTTCGGACGGGGAAAACGAAAGCCGCTTGACGATTATTTCGCCGAAATTTTCCAAGGTTATACTTGCCACAACCCATTCGGGGCTTGAGTCGCCCGAAAATTCGACAAAAGAACTTTCGCTAAATCAGGTTAGCGTAAACGGGATTTCCGAGATTACGGAAGAGTTTATACAGGACTTTTTGAGAAGAAATCAGTATATTTAAAGAGGATAAAAATGAATTTTATTGATGAAAATAATTGCTTGGTGCTGGTTATAGACGTTCAGGAAAGGCTTGTGGCGTCGGTTTTTGACGGGAATATTGCCGAGAGGGTCGCAAAACTCGTAAAAGGTGCAGAAATTTTGGGCGTGCCGACGGTTGTGAGCGAACAGTACCCGAAAGGTCTCGGGAACACCGTCAAGGCGGTTTCGGAAAATTTTGGAGAGAACACTTTTGTGACGGAAAAAACTTCTTTTTCATTTTTGCGTGAAGGAGGGATTTTGGACAAAATCAAGTCTTACGGCAAAAAGCAGGTAATAATTTGCGGGATAGAAACGCACATTTGCGTGTATCAGACCGCGGTTGAGCTAATCAATGCGGGGTTTGAGGTTACGGTGATGACGGACGGATGCTCGAGCCGCAGGGAATTTGAGCATAATACGGGGCTTAGGTTGATGGAAAAAGCGGGTGCAAGGTTAGCCTCGCTGGAAGTTATCCTTTTTGAACTTTTGAGAGGGGCAAAACACCCGAAATTTAAAGATGTTCAGGCACTTATAAAATAAATAATAAATATAAATTTTATAAAACGTTAAATTTTACAAAGTGGTTGAATACCCCTCTCCAGGCGGGAGAGGGTAGAATTTCTTAATGAACGGAATGAATTTAGAAATGGTTGGTGGCGGATTTCCGTACGGACGGAGCGATAGCGAGTCCGGGTAGCGAGAATATGGAGC
>CAMAML010000079.1 GCA_945836835.1 uncultured cyanobacterium
GACTCCTTTATCTTATTTTACTATCAAGGTGTTGCACTTCTAATCCGATTTCGCCTTTAGTCCATTTGTAAAGTTTGGTAAAATATATTTGAAAATGTTTAAAGTTTCGCAGGACTTTTTTCGTAATATAAATGTGTATAATAAAATTTTCATTTTAGAATGAGGAGTAGTTTATGTAATAAAATTTAATATTTGCGGTAATCTTTGACATGTTTGTGTATCATATATACAAACTTATGTCACATCATATTCACAAAACTTAATATTTGCGAAAATTTTAGCAAATATTTTCTTTGCAGAACGTTATAATACATATAGCTAAAAATGAGGGATATACCATGAAAAATCAAAACAGAAGAGGTCATGTGTCCACGATGCTTGCGGCATTGATGTTTACGGCATTCGTGTGCGGCAATGTGCATGCCAGCACGATTTCGGGATTTGACCAAACAAGCGGGACTTTTAACATAGATCCGACAAGTATCAACGGTTCTACAGGCTTGAGAAGTTATGTTGATTTCATTCTCAGTAACGGTGATGTTGCGAATTTGAACTACAAATACAACGGCACAAACGTAGATACCTTCGTTAACTTGGTTGATAACCAAATTAATATTAACGGTATTGTCAACACCGTTCGTGACGGCAATTTTTATGGAGGAAACGCTGTTTTTGTATCTCCAAAGGGTATGCTTGTCGGAGAACAAGGTGTTCTTAACGTAGGTTCGTTGTCAATTCTTACTCCAACGGCGGCTGCAATGAAAACATATTCCCACGGGAATGCAACTCTTGAACAACTGGGGCATCAGAGAACAGCTGATGTTACGATTAACGGTAGAGTTATGGCAAGAGGTGACATAGGCATTGTTGCAAAAGCCCTTGCAATGGGGGCGGACTCAATCGTTTACAGCGGTGTTAACGGGCTGGAAAGTGTTATCAGCACCAATGCGGCTGCAAACAATTTGTTCAGTACGCTTGTTAACGTCGGAGCTTCGGGTAAGACTTCCAATGTCGACATCAGAACTTATGACAAGTTTGAAGGCAACGGCAAGCTGGTAAACCTCGGAAACGGTAATATCCAAATAGTTAACAGAAAAGACACGAACGCAACGACAAATCCGGGCGGTTTGATTACCGGATCTACTGCGAATATCGAAGCTAAAAACGGCAAATTGATTTTGGAAAACTATGCGGGCAATACGACTTTCTCGGGAACTCTTGCAGGAAGCGGTTCTCCAATCCAAATTAAAAACGGTTCGACTGCGGGTTCTTTGAGTTTCAATTCCGCAACCGTCAACGCAAATAACGGTATCGAAATTTTGGATAACTCGTCAAATGCTCTCAATATCGATGCAAATTCAACTTTGAACAACGTTAACGGCACGACAAATATTACAAACAAGCAGGGTAATCTGACTATTTTGGGTAAAATTAACTCGAATAAAGACGGAAACGGCACCAATGCACTGTTGAAAATCGTTAACGGTAAAAATCCGACCGATGCGAAGAATAGTTCTTCGGTTACATTGGGGTCGATTGACTCAAACGGCGACATTCAAATTATTAACAACGTCGGTACGGGCGGTGTTAACGTAAACGGAACGATTGCAAACAATGGAAACACCAACATCACCAACAGAGGCGGAATGTTGAACGTTAACCAAAACATTACAAACACCAACGGCAAACTTGAAATCACGGGCAACAGTGTCGGAACAGGTGCAGGCGTTAATATTAAAAGCGGAGTTACCCTTTCCAATAATAATGCTATTGAAATCACAAACTATGGCAGTGACGGTTTGACCCTTGCCGGTAATATCCAAAACACCACGGGTAAAACTTCTGTCACCAACCACGGCGGTAATTTCAATTACAGCGGAACGATTAACACCTCGGGCGACGTAAACTTGACCAATGTTGACGATCATAACTACGGTGCGAAAGATTTCAACATTACGGGTAAAGTTACGACGGCAGGTAAAACCGTCCTAATCCAAAACAAAGGAACGGGTAATTTCACTCTTGATACAAATGCGGTTGTTTCAAATGCGGGGGGCAACACTTACCTTGAAAATGAAAGCGTAAACGGCACAATGTACGTTAAAGGGTCTGTTGATAATACTGCAACTTCCGCAACGAACACCGGTAAAATCTATATCGGAAACGCAGGCAAAGGCGGGATGCAACTCTCGGGTAGCAATGCAGTTAAAAGCAACGGAAGGATTGAGGTCGTAAACTTTGGCGACGGCGGAATGAGTGTTAACAAAGCGGTTACCGCAACGGGTAACGGCGGCATTCACATCACAAACCGTCGCGGTCAAATGGTTCTTGAAAATGCGGTTACGACCGATAAAGGTGAAATTACCCTTTCAAATATCGGTTCGGGCGGTATGAGTTTGACTTCTTCGACTGAGGTAAAATCCGCCGGCGGAAACATGATTATCAACAACGCCAAGGGTGATGCAACTATTGCAGCTACTATTTCCAACGAGAACGGTCAAATCGCGATTTCCAACAGCTCAAACGGCGGTAAGTTGACAATGGCGGGTGATGCAACCGTAACCAATACAGGCACGGCAAAAACTTACATCACCAACAGAGGTGCGGGCGGCTTGCAAGTTGATACCAACGTAACAACCGCAGGCGATGTGATTGTTAAAAACTACGCAGGCGACTCAAATATTTCGTCGAACATCGAATCAACCGCGGGTAACGCTTACCTTACAAGTTCAAAAGCGGGCAATATGATCATAGACGGAACGGTTAAGGCTAAGAATAACGTTATCGTAAACGCTGCGGGCGGAGATGTAATCCTCGGCAATGTTCAAACGGAACAGGTTGCACTTGAGGCAGGTAAGAAAGTTTCCATGACGGTTTCCAACGGAAACATCAAGAATGCGGGTACCGACTCAACGTTGATTTCATCGGGTGACATCGTTTATATGAACGTATACAACGGCAACATCGGTGAAAACACCAACGGAAAAGTTGACTTGACAAAATCGGTTAACATCGATGCAAACGGCAGATTGAAAGCCTTCACAAACGCAAACTCCAAGACTGCCGAGGGTACGGACTTAAGTATCAACATCGCAACTCAAGGCAAAGATATGCACGTAGACAGAGTTAAAGCTGACGGTACCGCGATGCTCGTAACCGCAGTCGGCGAAAACGGTGCGACGGGTTCTATCTTGAACGACTCGAGCAACCTTACCGATTACGCTAACGTTAAAGGTACGAATGTACAGTTGATTTCGAGCGGGACAGTCGGGACTGCGAATAAGGCATTACACTTCAGACAAACGGATGCAACAAAACAATCAAATGTATACGCAAACGGCAACATTAACCTTCACCAAAGAGGCGAAGTCGAAGAACAGGTTAACTTCAATAACATAACTTCCAAAACCGGCAGCGTAACAGGCGATATGATTAAAAATGGTTCTGTCGAAAAGATTACGGCAGCAGGCAGTATCAAGGTAGAACCAAGGAAGAACGAGTCGAACTTTACGATTAAGGCTACTTCCAATGATACAACGAATGTTGAAAATCCGTTCACGGAAGATGCAAACTAAAGACTTTCAGTCATAGCGAATGAAATCAGAGAGGACGTCCCAAAAGTCGTCCTCTTTTGATTACCTGAATGTCCGCAAAAATTTTCAATCTAAAAAGTCCCGCCATATAACCGCAGGACTTTTTATCAAATATATATAAATTATCACAAATAGCAGATTTTCCCTAGCAACTCAAAGCCATTAATGCTTTCACCGAACGTGCATTATCTCTGACTTCTTCACAAGAACTGTTATTAACGGTGTCTTCAAGGATATTGATAGCCTCGGTTTTATCTTCCAAAGCAAGCAATTCGTTGATTGTACTCATTGCAACAACCGTGCTTAAATCGTTAATACCTTTACCTTGGTTAGAAATAACAACAGACAAAGAGTCGTGCATATTCTTTTTAACCAAAGCTCTTGAAGTTAATTCTCTGACTTCGTCTATTGCCGAATTTGTCCCGACATCGTTCAAAACGTTGATTGATTCGGGGTCTGCGTGAATTGATAAAGCATCAATAATTTTTCTAACAGTATTCATATTCATTGTCTATATCTCCTATGCTGCCGTATTCAAGCTTAATTCATTTATTAATGAGGCTTTCAAATCACTTATCGGACTTTGAGCCAGTTTGTTAACATCTTTGTTGTAGTTTGAAATTTCCCAACGAGATTTCATTGAGTGGTAAGCATCAAATATGCTCGGAACTTTAGTGTTGTTCATGGTTGCCCAGAAATCGGAAATACCGGATTTAATTCTTCCGCAAAATTCCGCAACGGACTCAAAACCTTCTTTGAATTTAGATCCCATGTCGTTAATTGAGCCGACGAAGGTTGAACACATTCTTTTAGCTTTTGAAATCATGGACTCGGAGGATGCTTTTTTTGCAGCCGAGTCAAAAACGTCAGCGGTCAAAACGTTAACTTTTGCGCCTGTAAAAAACGGGTTAGACGTTTTGGAAATGTTAGCCGAGTTGTAACCTGCGGGGTTTGAATTCCTTGCCGTGTTTGTTTCATACTTACTTCCGTTGAAAAGGCGAGGAGCAATACTTTTTAATGAAAAATCTGCCATTCTAATAATCCTTTCACTACTAATTCTCTACACATTATAGGATAGCACACCATTAAAAACCTACATCAACCTTTTGAATGATTATTCCAAAAATTTCTTGTCCTTTTAATGTAGATTTTGTGGTAAAATTGAGTTATGGAATTAAAAGAGTTAAAAGAATTAATAGAAGTTATTGCAAAATTACGTTCTCCCGAGGGGTGCCCTTGGGACAGGGAGCAGACGCACCGTAGCTTGAAACCGCACATGCTGGAAGAAGCCTACGAGGCGGTGGACGCAATCGACAGCGGGGATATGGTAAATTTGCGTGAAGAACTGGGGGATGTACTTTTGCAGGTACTTTTGCATTCGCAGATTGCGGACGAGGAAGGTGCTTTCAATGTGGAAGACGTGGCAAAAGAGTTGAAGGAAAAACTTATCCACAGGCACCCGCATGTGTTTGGCACGGCACAAGTAAATTCGGCGTCGGACGTGCTGGAAAACTGGGATAAACTCAAAAAAGAGGAAAAGACTTACCGCAAATCGGCGATGGACGGGATTTCAAAATCCCAATCCGCCTTAATGTCGGCACAAAAAATCAGCAAGAAGGCTGTAAAAACGGGCTTTGAGTGGCGAAGTGAAGAAGAATTGTACGAGTGCATAAATTCCGAGTTTGAGGAATTTAAGGAGGCAAAAAACCAAGGCGACAGGGACGCAATGGAGGACGAGTTCGGGGACATTTTGTTTGCGACGGTAAACTTGGCACGGTGGAACAAGATAGACGCCGAGCAGGCATTGCTGAGGGCGAACCGAAAGTTTATGACAAGGTTCAGAAAAATGGAAGAGCTTGCGACAAAACCGCTTGAAGAATACAGTTTTGAGGAGTTCGACGCACTGTGGCGAAGAGCAAAAAAGGAAGTGGTGACAAATTATTAATTATGCACAAGTTTGCGATTCTCTTGCTACGGTTTTGTCCAATAAAAAATATATTGTTAAAATTTCACCCTCTACCAACGGGAGAGGGTAGCAGTTGTAGCCGAAGAATGAGGCGTACAAATGCTGGTGGCGGATTTCCGTACGGACGGAGCGACAGCGAAGTCCGGGTAGCGAGAATATGGAGCCGGCAGAGCCGACTAAGGCTCGAAGGCGGAACTATTCGAGCGTGAAGGAAATCCAAGACAAGGGGGCAAACGGTTACTGTGGCGAAGAGCAAAAAGAGAGGTTTGTATCAATATTTCCACCCAACAAAAAATCATCCGATAGTCCCTCTATGGTTTCTGCGGGTATTACTCCCGTGACCTCCCATAGCCATTACCGGATGATCAATCTCAGTATAACCGATTATGATAAATTTTTCAAGTGCAACCGTCGCCGAGTTTAGTCGAGCAGATTTTGACGGATGAAGCTAAGTATCACTTAGCAACTCAAGCCCTTTTTGAGCCTGACAAAGCACGCCATAATAATACTCAAACTCCTTGTCGGACTGTGCGGTGTTCAAAATTTGGAGTGATTTTAGGTAATACGGATTATCACTTGTTTTGAGTGCGCTTAAATCAAGCCCGACATCTTCAATTTTTAAATTCAGTGCAGTCAAAATCTTAT
>CAMAML010000080.1 GCA_945836835.1 uncultured cyanobacterium
AGCGATTGACGCCTTCAGTTCGGTATTGGAAACAGAAAAACCGACGGCGGAAATTTACAACAACCTTGGGCAGTGCTACGCCCAAACGGGACGGGACGACAGGGCGGAAGATAACTTCTTAAAAGCTATCGAATTGAACCCGAAATTGCCACAGGTTTACGTCAATTTGGCGGAAATATATTACAAAAGAAAAGATTACGAAAACGGGATACAGCTTTTGGGGCAAGGGGTTTACGAGATGCCCGAAAACATGGTTATGGCTCATTTTTTGGCAAGATTTTATATGGAAGATTGCCGTTTGGATTTGGCGATTGACGAGCTGGAAAAAGTGTTGGAAGCTCAACCCGAAAATTACGACGCTTATTACGACTTGGGAAAAGTTCACTTTGAACTGGGAAATTACAGGCTTGCAATCGAAAACTTTGAAAACATATTGGAGTTCAAAGACAACAACCCGTACATTTATTTTGCGTTGGCTGAGGCTTACGAAATGGACAACGAAATCGACAAGGCTATTTCAAATTACCTGAAAACAATCGCCCACGACTCGGGGTTTAGGCAGGCTTATAAAAAAGTTGCAATATTGTTCCTTGCAAGAGGGGATTTTGACGACGCGATAGAGTATTTGAACGACTATATCGAAATGGAAATTCCGGAGGAAGAAGTCAAGAACGTCAAAGAACTTATTGAAAGAATAAAAAAGAAAAAACAGGTTAATGGATAAGTATTGGATAGCATTTTCATCTATAGAAGGGGTTGACGGTCTTTTTGTGCAAAGACTGTTCAATTACTTTGGAGATATTGAAAGTGCGTTCAGGGCAAGCAGAAACGATTTAACCCAAATAGACGGATTAAGCATAAAGAAAGCCGAAAACTTTTTAAAAGAACGGGACAAAATCGACCTTGAAAAGACCATGGACGAGGTTTTGAGACGCGAGATTAAGTACATAACTTTTGACAGCCCGCAATATCCCGAGATGCTGAAACAAATCGAGGACGCACCGATAATCCTTTATTACAAAGGGGATTTAAGCAGTTGTAATTTGAATAAGACCTTGGCGGTCGTAGGTTCAAGGCGGGCAAGTTACTACGCAAAAGAGGCGGTCGGAAAGATTTTGTCGGAACTTGAAGGAACGGATATTTGTATAGTTTCGGGACTGGCGTCGGGGATAGACACTTCCGCCCACACAAACGCTTTAAAATACGGGCTAAAGACAATCGGAGTTATCGCAAGCGGGTTTGACTACGTTTATCCCGCTTCAAACAAGAGTTTGTACGAGCAAATCGAAGACAGTGGCGGGGCGCTCGTAACCGAATACTACCCGACTTTTGAACCTTTAAAATTCAGATTTCCGCAACGAAACAGGATTGTTTCGGGGCTTTCGTACGGAACGCTTGTGGCGGAAGCGTCAATGAAAAGCGGTGCGTTAATTACTGCAAACTTAACGCTTGAACAGGGGCGGGAATTACTTTGTATTCCGGGGCTGATTTCTAACCCGAATACGGAAGGGATTTATAAGCTCATAAAAAACGGGGCGACTTTGACGACTTGTGCAAACGATATTTTAGAGGCGTTAAACTGGGAGTTGAAGCCTGCAAAGCAACTTAAAATGGACTTGTCCGACTTAAACGAAACGGAAGAAAAAATCGTCCGCTCGCTTGAAGTCGAGGACAAATCTTTTGACGAAATAAGTGCGGAAACGGGAATTTCCACCGAAGATTTACTAATTCACTTGACAACGCTCGAGTTACGAGAGATAATAAAACAAGTTAACGGTAACAGATACGTAAAAGTTTAAATAAGATTGGGAGAAGGTTTAATTAAATGGCAACGGCTAAAAAAGAAAAAGCACTGGTAATAGTTGAGTCTCCGGCAAAATCAAAGACCATAAAAAAGATTTTGGGAGACAGTTTTCAGATAGAAGCGAGTTTCGGGCATATCAGGAACTTACCGCAAAAAGACCCCGCAACCGAGAATTTGGGGTTTGACGTAAACAACAATTTTGAACCGAAGTTTGAGATTATCCCCGGAAAGCAAAAGGTAGTCACAAAGCTGAACGATTTAGCCAAACGCAGCGACAAAATTTTTCTCGCATCCGACCCCGACCGTGAAGGAGAGGCTATCGCATGGCATGTCAGACAGGTTCTGAAAGTGCCTGACGACAAGATTTACAGAATTGTTTTTAACGAAATCACGCCAAAGGCGGTAAAGTATTCCGTCGATAACCCGAGAAGTATCGATATGGACATGGTTCAGGCACAGCAGACAAGGCAGATCCTCGATAAACTCGTAGGTTTCAAGTTAAGCCCTGTTTTGTGGAAACAGATAGGGAACAGAAATCTTTCGGCAGGAAGAGTTCAATCAGTTGCCTTGAGGATGATTTGCGAGCGGGAAGCCGAGATTGAGGCTTTCGTTCCGCAGGAATACTGGTCAATCCACGCTCTTTTGGAAAAAGAAGGAAAAACTTTTGAGGCGGAATTGTCCAAAATCAAGGGCAAAACCGTTGATAAAAACATTAAGAACCAAGAAGAAGCTCAAAAAATCGTGGATTTTTTGATGAACTACGGCAAGGAATTTGACGTTACAAAAGTTACGAAAAAAACGACCAAACGCAAACCGACCGCTCCGTTTATAACCTCGACCCTCCAGCGTGCGGCGAGTTCAAAAATAGGTTTTGGGGTGCAAAAGACCATGCAGGTTGCCCAAAAACTTTACGAAGGTATCGAAATCGACGGCACGCCTGTCGGGCTTATCACCTATATGAGAACGGACAGCGTAAGGGTTTCGGATGACGCCCAAGCCATGGCGAAAGACTTCATCACCAAAAACTACGGCGAAAAGTATTATCCCGACAAACCGAACATTTACGCAAAAGGTAAGCAAAACGTGCAGGATGCCCACGAGGCAATCCGTCCTTCTTACCCCGAAAGAACACCGGAGAGCATAAAAAAATACCTCGATAACGACCAATACCGCTTGTATAAGCTCATTTGGGACAAGTTTATGTCATCACAAATGGTTGCGGCGGAAATCGCAAACAAGACGGTAGAAATCACGGCGGGTGACTACACCTTGAGAGCGGGAACGAGCAAGGTAACTTTTGACGGGTTCCTGAAACTTTACAACGATGCCGAAGAAGAAGAGCAGGAGGCAGAAGCAAAAATTCCTGACTTAAACGAAGGGGATAAGGTTAAGTGTCAAAAAGTTAACCCGAAACAGCACTTCACCCAGCCACCGCCAAGGTTCAACGAGGCGTCACTGGTTAAGGCTCTGGAAGAATACGGAATAGGGCGTCCGTCAACGTACGCAACGATTATCACCGTAATCCAAACAAGAAAATACGTTGAGAAGAAAAACAAAGTTCTGTTCCCGACGCTTTTGGGACGTACGGTTTCAAAACAACTTTGCACACAATTTAAAGATATTATGGACTACAAATTTACGGCAGGCATGGAAAGCAAGCTCGACGAAATCGCCGAGAAAAAAGCCGTATGGAACAAGGTTTTGACAGACTTTTACGGTCCGTTTATGGAAAACGTCAACAGCGTAATGCAAACCGCCGAACGCGTCAGAATTGAATCCAAAATCAAATGCCCTAACTGCGGAAAAGTTATGCTTGTAAGAACCAGCAAAAAGGGTGACCAATTCCTCGGCTGTTCGGGATACCCCGAATGTAAAACAACGATGTCCATAAATGCCATGCTTGAAGGGGAGGACACAACCGCAGATGCTCAAGATGAGGTTTGCACGGAAAAATGCGACAAATGCGGCTCTGATATGGTCTTCAAAAAAGGACCTTACGGTAAATATATGGAATGTGTTAACCCCGAATGCGGAGCAAGAAAAGCGGTTGTAAAAACAACGGGTGTCACCTGCCCTAAATGCGGAAAAGGCGAAATTGTCGAAAGAAAATCCAAACGGGGAACGATTTTCTACGGCTGTAACAAATATCCCGAATGCGATTACGTAATGTGGAACGAACCGACAGGAGAAAAATGTCCCGACTGCGGTTCACTTTTAGGAAAAGTTGTTACAAAAAAAGGCACAACCTTGAAATGTTCGAGTTCAAAATGTTTCTATAAAAAAGAACTGCCGCCGGAAGAACCCGAAAACTAAAAGAGTTACACTGCAATCGAGAATATTATTATAAACAAGAAAAGGGGTAAATTGAATTTACCCCGTATACTCTGTTTTTTTATATTATTTATGCAGAAATCTCTTTGCTTGCATCTTTTGTCGGAAGCTTTATCAACTCGGCGGAATTTCTGTTCTTAACCATATCCGCGGTTATGACGAGTTTTTCTTTGTGTTCCTTAGACGGAACATCGTACATAACATCGAGCATCAACTCTTCCACAATCGACCTCAAAGCTCTTGCCCCGGTCTTACGCTTAATCGCCTCTTGAGCAATCAACTCAACCGCTTCAGGCTCAAACTCCAAGTCAACTCCGTCCATTTCGAGCAAGCATTTGTACTGCTTCAAGACGGCGTTCTTTGGCTCTGTCAAAATCATTTTCAAGGTCTTTTCGTTGAGCTGATCCAATACCGCATACGTCGGAATACGACCGATAAATTCAGGAATTAACCCGAATTTGAGCAAGTCTTCAGGTTGTAATTTCTTTAATAATTTTGCGGCATTAGCCTCTTTTTCGGCTTGAGAAAGCGGAGCTTTAGCTCCAAATCCGACGCTTGAGCCGACCGCCGAACGTCTTTCGATAATCTTTTCCAAGCCGACAAACGCACCGCCCACAATGAACAGTATATTGCTTGTATCGACTTCGATAAATTCCTGATGCGGATGTTTCCTTCCACCCTGTGGCGGAACGTGAGCAACCGTACCTTCAATCATCTTCAACAAAGCCTGCTGAACACCTTCACCCGATACGTCGCGGGTGATGGAGGTGTTTTCGGATTTTCTTGAAATCTTGTCAATTTCGTCTATGTAGATAATCCCTCTTTCGGCTTTTGCGGAGTCAAAATCGGCACTCTGATAAAGTCTTAACAGAATATTTTCGACGTCATCACCAACATAACCTGCTTCCGTCAAGGTTGTAGCGTCAGCCACCGCAAACGGAACATCCAACATTTTTGCCAAAGTTTGAGCAAGCAAAGTCTTACCCGACCCCGTCGGACCGACAAGAAGAATGTTTGACTTTTGGATTTCAACGTTGTTCTTCAAATCGGTAGTCTTGTTGTGTTTCAAACGTTTGTAGTGGTTGTAAACGGCAACCGCCAGAACTTTTTTTGCATCATCCTGACCGATAATGTATTGGTCAAGATAAGCCTTGATTTCGTGCGGTTTCGGGATAGGTTTTTCCGCGGATTTTGCCTCGGAACCTTCCCCACCTTCTTTATCTTTGTTTTCCAAAAATTCTTCGTCAAGAATTTCGTTACAGAGGTCAACGCACTCGTCACAGATGAAAACGTCGGGACCTGCAATAAGTTTTTTTACCTGATCCTGAGTTTTTCCGCAAAAAGAACATTTCAATCTGCTGTCATCATGCTTAGGCATAATTAATAATTCTCCTATCTGAAATTATTTTATAACGTCACGCGAAACGACTTTATCAATCATACCGTATTCAAGAGCCTCTTGAGGTGTCATGATATAATCGCGGTCGGTGTCTTTTTCAATCTTTTTCAAGGATTGACCGGTATTCGATGCCAAAATCTCGTTCAAAGATTTTTTAATTCTTATAATTTCGGCAGCCTGAATTTCTATATCGGTTGCCTGACCTTGAGCACCGCCTAACGGTTGGTGAATTAAAACTCGAGAATGCGGCAGTGCCATTCTCTTACCTTTTGCACCCGAGGACAAAAGGAACGCACCCATTGACGCAGCTTGTCCCAAACAAATAGTGGAAACATCCGCTCTGATGTGTTGCATTGTGTCATAAATAGCAAAGCCAGCCGTAACGCTTCCTCCCGGACTGTTGATGTACAGCATAATGTCTTTTTCAGGGTTTTCACTATCGAGCAACAATAATTGAGCAACGATTAAATTGGCAACCATATCGTCGATAGGCGTTCCGAGGAAAATAATTCTTTCTCTCAACAATCTTGAAAAGATGTCGAAAGAGCGTTCTCCGCGGCTTGACTGTTCTATTACTACAGGTACAAAACTCATTTTAATTTCCCTTTCTTATTTTATTATACGAATATTTTTATTTTTCTTCCACTTT
>CAMAML010000081.1 GCA_945836835.1 uncultured cyanobacterium
AGCGTCCTCAGAGACGGAAAACAGTTTCCGCCCTCAATATAGGCAATTTGTCGTTGGTCCATGCAGATTTTTTCCCCGAGAGAAAACTGCGTCAGCCCCTTTTGTTTCCTGAGTTGCTTAATCCTTAACCCTACAAGTTTTTTTATAGTTATTTCGTCCATAATACCGCCTTTTTCTAATTATAAGTAAATAAATTTACAATAAAAACGAAATGCAAACTTGTATTTAGTAAAATAATATGATATAATGATGTATATAGACAAGGAAGTATAAAGAAGGAGTTCTACTTATGAATAAAAAATTTAAACAACTTAACGCTTTCACTCTTGCCGAAGTGTTAATTACGCTCGGTATCATCGGTGTTGTGGCGGCGGTGACTATGCCGACGTTAATTCAGAACTATAAAAAACATGTTGTGGAAACAAGGCTTGCAAAATTTTATACTACAATGAATCAGGCTATACAAATGTCCGAAACCGTCAATGGGGATAAAAAAGACTGGGATACACTCGGCAGTGGTTTTGAAACGGATGAAGAAGGAAATCCGGACTATACAAAATCAACAGCTATGGCTTGGTTTGATAAATATTTAAAGCCGTACCTGAAATATGCAAGAGTTGAAAGCTTTAACCTGCTAAATAGCACAGGGCAAGTTCATCTTTATTTTAACGACGGTAGTGTTCTTCTTTTCTCAGCTAGTGGTTGGTCTTTTTTCCCGGATGCAAAAAAACTTAAAATAATCATCGATGAAAATGGTTTAAAGAATTTCTCAAGAGATAATTCGGGGACGGATTATTTTTCATTTTCCTTCTTACCAAATAATTCTACCACAGTTGGAAAATATCATTACAACAAAGGTATTGAGCCATTTCTGGTAACATGGGACGGCTCATTGGATGGGCAAAACGGATTAAAAACAAGTCAAAGGTATGGATGCAAAGAAGAACTTCCTCCTAACGGCAGAGCTTACTGTACCGCACTTATAATGCTAAACGGCTGGAAAATCCCGAAAGATTATCCGTTAAAATTTTAACGGCATAAGTATTTTTATATATAAACTAAAAAAGGGCGACCCAAAAAGTCGCCCTCTTTAATCCTTTGAACAAAGTTCAAACTACTTGATTTCAACGGTTGCACCGGCTGCTTCAAGTTGTTTCTTGATAGCTTCAGCGTCTTCTTTCTTAACGCCTTCTTTAACAGCCTTAGGAGCGTTGTCAACCAAATCTTTAGCTTCTTTCAAGCCAAGACCGGTGATAGCACGAACTTCTTTCAAGACAGCAATCTTGTTAGCACCTGCAGATGCCAAGATTACGTTAACTTCGGTTGCTTCGTCAGCTGCCGGAGCTGCTGCTGCCGCAGGAGCTGCTGCTACTGCTACAGGTGCTGCTGCAGATACGCCGAATTTTTCTTCCATAGCTTTTACCAATTCAGCTGCTTCCAACAAAGTCAACTTTTCGATAGATTCCAAAATAGTTTCTACATTACTCATTATTATTTCTCCTTTAATTTATTTTTGAGTTTTACTTGTACGTTGTGTAAAATCCTTGAAGAATTTTACGATATTTGCCGACACAAAATCGGACTTACGCCGCTAAAATTAAGCAGCTTCTTTTTGATCTCTGACAGCTGCCATTGCTCTCGTAAGAGACGACATAACCGCATTGACCGCAAGCGTAATACCTGTTGCAGGTGAGTTGATAGAACCGAGCATTTTTGCAAAAAGTTCGTCTTTTGAAGGCATATTTGCCAACGCTTTTGCCTCGTCTGCCGACAAGAGCTTGCCTTCCAATACCGCTCCAAGGATTTCGCCTTTTTTGGATTTTTTGATAAATTCCGATACAACTTTGGCAGGGCTGACCTGATCTTCGTAACCAAAAGCAATAGCCGTCGGTCCTTTGAGCAAGTCGCTTATTACTTCGTATTCGGTACCTTTTACGGCAATTTTTGCCAAGGTATTTTTGGTTACCATGTAGTCGCCACCCTGCTTTTGAAGTTCTCTTCTCAGGTTGGTGATTTCTTCCACGGTGTAACCTTTATACTCGGTAAGAACCGCTACTTGAGCCTTTTCAACTTTTGCCTTAATTGCATCTATTTTTTCTGATTTAAATGCTTTTGTTGCCATTTTTGCTCCTTTTAATGTAACAATCCCGATAATTTCGGGGGTATCGACCTTTGGTTGTGCCTGAATATAAAAAATTTGCAATCCTTATATTCAGAACCGCAAAAATCACACTTACGCTTAAACTTATTTTATAACAAATTTAATTTCGACTTGTGTAACCTCTATTAGCTATCGTAAAGATAATTAACAACTTGCGTTGACTAATTGTCTGCGGTTTACGAGTTAATTATAGCAAAAACATGAAAAAAAATCAACAGCTGTCGTTAACGTTTCTTAACCAATGCCCAAACGGTCTCCATATGCCCTTCGATGTCATATTTACCGTTGATGTTGACTTCATAGAAATTATTTTTTGAAACAACATAACGACCTCTGACGTTGCCGAAACATAAAATCTGCCCCGGATAATTCAGCCCGAACAGAGGGGACACTTCCGTGTAGAGTTGCTTAGGCGTAATATCGGAAGAGCCTGTATTCACGGCAATCTTTGCTTTTACAAGAATTTTTTCCTGCTTAAACTTGCGGATTAATTCATCCAATTTTTCCTGAATAACAACCAAAACTCTGTCCAGCTCGTCAAAATTTGTTGAATAGATGATAAGTACATCCTTGTCTTTTGAAAAAGTTACGTCGGAAATGGACTTTATGGAATCAAAATAGTCGGACAATACCCGCTGCTTCATTTCCATCATTTTTTCGGAGGTTATCATGGAAGCCTTGACAGGATCGTTCAAAATTGATTTAATCTTAATTTGAACGGCAATAACAAAAGAGTTCATCTTTAATGTCGTTTCCAAGAGTTCTTGTTGCAGTTCCTTGTTAAAGTTTTCTTCCTCTTCGATACGCTCCTGCTCAAAACGATTTTCCAACGCTTCAAAAACTTTTTTATCAACTTCTTTTAACTGATAGCAAACGTACACGAGAAAAATGCAAACGAGGACGAACAACGCGAGTTCACCCGGAACCTGTGGTTGGGAAGACTGTATATTCGGACCGAAGAAAAACACCATCAACGATTTTATAATCGGGATAAGACCGTTCAAAAGTGCAATACCTTTTCCCCCGATTAAGAGCAAAAACAGATGTAAGGATACAAAAAGTATCATCACAACCAGCACGATTTGTACAAAAATCAGGGACTGTGACGCAATATGCAAACCTTTTAAAAACTTATCCTGAGCTTTTCTTGTCTTGAATAACATAACACCTCTTATTTTAACTCTATATTGTCTATCAACCTTACATTTTCTACTTTTGCTGCAACGAACACAACCGTGTTGTCGTCCGCAACCTCTTTAGCCTCAAGGGTTACCCCGTCCCGAAACTCCAGATATTCCAAGGAATGCTTTTCGTTCAGAAAAGAAAACGCCGTTTCCGCTAAAGCTCTCACATCTTTTATGCCTTTATTATAGCATACTTTTATATTTAATAAAAGCCTTGAGAGGGCAAGTGCATCTTTTTTCCCTTCTTCGGACAGGTATTTGTTCCTCGAACTGAGTGCCAAACCTTCCGTATTCCTGACTATCGGGCAAGAAATAATTTGCACCGGAATATTCAAATCCTTAACCATTTTTTTAAGAATTATTAACTGCTGCATATCTTTTTTACCGAAAAACGCAAAATCCGGCTGAACGATATTGAACAACTTATTAACAACCGTACAGACCCCGTCAAAATGCCCGACACGTGACTTTCCGCAAAGTTTATCCGTATAAAAGTACGGCGGAATGACGTAGGTTAAAAAATCATTTGAAAGGATATGTCCTTCCCCGTACATTTCTTTAGGCGAAGGTGCAAAGACAATATCCGCCCCAATTTTATCGCAAAGAGTGCAATCTTCATCTAAGGTTCTGGGGTATTTGTCCAAATCTTCCCCCGGGCAGAACTGGATAGGGTTTACAAAAACAGAAACAACGGTTCTGTCGCATTTTTCAACACTTTTTTCGATAAGACTCCTGTGTCCGTCATGCAATGCACCCATTGTCGGCACAAGCCCGACTGTTAACCCTTCTTTTTTCCACTTCCTAACCTGTTCTCTTACTTCTTCTATCGTATGTAACAACATTTTTTCACGCTTTCTTCTTCTTTATTATTTTTATTAAAAAACTTCTTCCTCTGACGGAAACCGCCCCGTTTTAACGTCCTCGTCAAATCTTTTGGCACAATTCAGAATAAGTTCGCCCATGTCCCCGTATTTTCTTGCAAACTTCGGCTTAAACTCGGGGTATTTGCCGAACACGTCGTCACTTACAAGCACCTGTGCGTCACAAAACCGCCCCGCCCCGCACGAAATCGTCGGAATTGACAAGTTTCCCGTGATATACTTTCCGCAATCTTCGGGTACCATTTCCAACACAATCGAAAAAACTCCCGCCGCCTCTAACTTTTTAGCCTGAACTAAAATCAAATCTGCCGTTTCACGGGTCTTACCCTGAATTTTATACCCGCCAAATGCGTTTAAGAATTGCGGAGTAAAACCTAAATGCCCCATAACGGGAATTCCTATTTGCACAAGCCTTTCAACAACCGAAATAATATAATCCGTCCCGCCCTCGATTTTTACGGCGTTTGCCCCTGCGGCAATCATCATACCGCAGTTTTTAACGGCGTCTTCAATAGAAGTATGATAGCTTAAAAACGGCATATCCGTTACCACAAGGGCATGTTCCACCCCTCGAGCGACCGCCGACGTAAAAATCTTCATCTCTTCCGCCGTAATCTTGTTTGTCGTGTCGTACCCCAGAGCAACCATCGCCAAGCTGTCCCCGATTAAGACCACGTCAATCCCCGCCTTGTCGAGGTATTTTGCGGTGTAGCAGTCATAAGCCGTCAAAACGGAGAATTTCTCCCCATTTTCTTTATATTTTTGAAGAGTTTTTACGGTAATTTTTTTCGACATAAACCTGAAAACTCCTCAACTAACGACGTCTTTTACCGTTCTTTTGTTCTTTTCTGAACCAGTAATAAATTGCTCGGGCAACCCTGTGAGAACTGTGTCTCACAAGCCCCTCTTTACTATCCTCTATAAGTTTTTTAGGACAAACTTTTACCCCGAGCTTTCTCAAGTTGTCGTAATCAATTTTAACGGGATAGGAATTTGCACGCCTGTACTTATCCGCAAGCACCGCCGGTAAAGAGTCGTTAACCAGTACGGCATCAATAATTTTTTTGCTGTCGGCATGCTGCATAAGTGCCTTTACGTGATCCGAGACACTGTACCCGTCCGTTTCGCCGGGTTGGGTCATAATATTACAAACATATACTTTTTTAGCCTTCGCCAAAACAACTTCTCTTGAAATTTCTTCAATCAAGAGGTTTGGAATAACACTAGTATACAGGCTTCCCGGACCCATGACTATTAAATCCGCATCTCTTATTGCCAAAATGACTTCGTCCAACGCTCTGCATTTTTTCGGATCGGTAAACAATCTTTTAATCTTGCCGTTTGCCTCGGGAATATTGGACTCGCCACGGATAATCCTTCCATCCTCCATTTCGGCAACCAATTTCATATCATCCAGCGTCGACGGCAACACTCGACCTCTTATGTTAAGAACGTTTGACGACTCTTTAACTGCACGCACCATATCCCCCGTAATCGAGCATAACGCCGTCAAAAACAGGTTCCCGAAACTGTGTCCTTCCAAGCCTTCGCCCGAGCGAAAACGGTATTGGAAAAGTTTTGTAACCAAATCTTCGTCGTCCGCAAGTGCTGCGATACAGTTTCTGATGTCTCCCGGAGGAAGAACACCCATTTCTTCTCTTAAGCGCCCCGAACTTCCGCCGTCATCTCCGACGGTTACAACGGCAGTTATATTGTTTGTTATGTGCTTAATCCCTTTTAACAACATGGAAAGCCCCGTCCCGCCGCCGATTGCAACGATTTTAGGGCCTCTGTTAAGTTTTCTTCTTCGGTACAACGCCTCCAATATCGTTCCGTCCTCTCTTTCGTCGCTGACATTTAAGATTGAGAGGTTCGATTTTTTCCAGCCCTTAAAGAAGATTGCCGCCCCGAACATCACGACCGCAAACGCAATCCACTCAGTCG
>CAMAML010000082.1 GCA_945836835.1 uncultured cyanobacterium
TAATCGAGAGTAATGCAAGCTATGAGTTTACTAAATATTTTCAACGGAATAAATACAAAAGAAGTTTTAAGATTTCTGCCCGATGCGGTTTTTGTTGTGGAAGAGAGTACGGGCAAGGTTTTGTGGGTCAACGACAAAGCGGCGGTTGTTTTCGAGGCGTCAAAAGACGAATTGTTGGCGACGGATTTTGACGATCTCGTCGTAAACGGCCTGCAACTTGCGGAACAGTCATCCTACAAGGATGTTGCGGTTATCGGCGGGGCGGTCGTTAACGGAAGAGAATTTTATGTCGAGTTGAGTGCAAATCTTTTGGAAAATCAATATTTCGTTACAATTCGTGACGTTACCGAGATGACGAACGTCCTTGCTCAAGCCGAAAAAACGGGACGGCTTAACACCGATAAAAACCTTATGCTAACAAAGTTAACGGGTGAGTTTAAATCTCCCGTCCAATCGATTTTGGGGTTCTCGCAAGCTCTGAACGACGGTTTGGGCGGCGAAATCAACGAAAAACAGAGAAAATACGTAAGAATTATCAACAAAAACGCTAAAGAACTCTTGTATTTTATGGAAAAGTTTTTTGAGTTTGCACAAGTTGAGTCAAAATTGTACGAAAAGAGCGTTAAGGCGTTTGATGTTGTCGAACTTGTCCAGTCGGTCGTGAGGGACAACGAGGTTACGATTGCCTCTAAAAAGTTGAACGTGAACGTAAACTACGAAACGCTGAGAAACCATTTCATCACGAGCGACCAAAACGCACTGAAAATTGTTTTGCACAACGTGTTTGAAATTTCGCTCAAACTTACCGAAATCGGGACGATAACAATCGACATATTCAACCCGCCGTTACAAGACGTGAAGGAAGTCGGATTAGCTCCCGACAAGGACGCAACCGAGCAGTCTTACTTGATGATTAAGATTTCCGACAACGGTATCGGTTTACAGCAGGCAGAAGTTGACGGTATCTTTGAACCTTATACTCAATTAGACAAGGCAAACAAGAAAAATCTCGTCCGTTCTATTTCTTTGGGCAGTGCAAAAGAGCTTGTTAAAACCTTAAACGGTGCTATTTGGCTTGAGACCGAGGTTATGAAGGGGTCGGTGTTCAACTTGATTATCCCGACCGTAGACGGAGATATGCCGACGGATGAGTAATGTTGTTTTAAAAAACGTAAAAAAGATTTACGACAAAAAAGTTGTCATAAACGGGATTGACCTAGAGATTAAGGACAAGGAGTTTTTGGTGCTTGTCGGCTCGTCGGGGTGCGGGAAATCCACAATTCTTAGGATGATTGCCGGATTGGAAGAAATTTCGGACGGCGAAATCCTAATCGGCGGGACAAAGGTCAACAACATTCCGCCAAAAGACAGGGATATTGCGTTCGTGTTCCAAAGTTACGCACTTTATCCGCATATGACGGTCAGGGAAAACATAGCTTTCGGGCTGAAAATGCGAAAAGTCGACAACGAAACGATTAACAAAAAAGTCGAAGAGGCGGCAAAAATCCTCAACCTTACGGAATATTTGGACAGAAAGCCAAAACAGCTTTCGGGCGGGCAACGCCAAAGGGTCGCACTTGGGCGGGCAATCGTTAGAAATCCGAAGGTTTTCTTGATGGACGAGCCGTTATCAAATTTGGACGCAAAATTGAGGGTTCAAATGCGTTCCGAGATAAAAAAACTTCACGAAAAACTTCAAACGACCTTTATTTACGTAACCCACGACCAAACGGAGGCTCTTACCATGGGGGACAGGATTGTGGTGCTGGATAAAGGGGTTATACAGCAGGTTGCAAGCCCCGAAGAGATTTACAATAATCCGCAAAACACTTTTGTCGCAGGGTTTGTCGGGTCTCCGCAGATGAATTTTATTGACGGTGAACTTATAAAAGAAGAGTTTAGGGGGAAAATAGTCGGTATCCGTCCCGAAAAAACGGTTTGCGGAGGCGAAATAAGATTGAGTGCCAAAGTCGATATGGCGGAACTTTTGGGTTCGGAAAAAATCGCTTATTTTAATCTCGGCGAAAGCAGGTGTTCCGCAAGGCTCTCTGCCGACACCGAAATTAAAGACACCATTGAATTGTCGTTTTTTGAGAAAGATATTTACCTCTTTGACAAAGCAACCGGCATGAGGGTGTAGGAAGTGAAAATAGTTTTTTGTTGCAAATTTTTAGCGGGTTAAAACCGCCTGTTATTCTTGTCGACCCAGATTATCGTGAGGGTTTGCGGGGGCTTTTTGCCGAACGGGTTTGTCATGTCGTTCGGGTAGTTGTGTTTTTTGAGGGTTTTGTCGTAGAAATTTATCGTATCAAAAAGTTTTTTGGTGTAGTTTAGCAGGTTCATAATTCCACTCCTTTTCAGTGTTATTATTGCGTTTTTTTGACCTTGTCTAATCCCCGAAAAGTGCTGTCTTTTTTCTATTAATCAGCCATTTGGCTAATGCACCTTACCAATTCTCAAAACCCTGTATCGGGGTTAAGATTGGTTGAAAAAGCAGTAGGTTGGCTTTACCAAGCCAACAAATAAGTAACTCAGTTACGTCGGGAGAAAAAATTATGGATAAAAAACTAACGGGAACAAAGACATTACAGAACCTTTTGAACTCATTTGCGGGTGAGTCGCAGGCGAGAATGAAGTATACGATATACGCAAAAGTCGCCAAAAAGGAAGGGTACGAGCAGATTGCACAAGTTTTTCTTGACACGGCACACAACGAGCAAGAACACGCGACCCTGTTCTTTGAACACATCGGAAACCTTGAAACGGGGCGAGTTTCGGCGGATTATCCGTTCGAGGTCGGCGGGACTTTTGAGAACCTGACAAGTGCCATGCGAGGCGAGTTTGAAGAATACAACGAAATTTACCTCAAAGGAGAAAAAGACGCTAAAGATGAAGGTTTTGACGAAATTTCGGCGTTATATAAGATGATTAGGACGGTTGAAAAGCACCATTCCGACAGGTACAGGATTTTGGCGGACACTCTTAATGAAGGTCTGATTTTCACCAAAGCCGAAGAAACCGCTTGGCAGTGCCGTGAATGCGGATATATACACTACGGCAGAACCGCCCCCGCAATCTGCCCGCTGTGCAAACACCCGCAGAGTTATTATCAGCAACTTTGCGAAAAATACTAAAAAATTATCCCCTCCGTTATTAACAGAGGGGATAATTCCGAAATTTTTTTACGTAGATTACGGGTTATAGTTGTATGAGCCGAGGTTGTAGCTTTCGGATATGCTTTCGCCGTTAATTTTTATGTTTGTATATGTTAACGCTACCGTGCAACCGCAATCTGATATCGGGCAGGCATAAGTACCCATCGATAGACTGCGTGCCTTATTTGCAATGGCATTCTTATGCTCGGTGTCCCAGACCGTATTTGAGAACTCGCAAGAAATTCCCGATAATGTGCCATCTTCTGAGTAAGGAGCGGTACATGCGGTTACATCTCCGTAGTTTGCCAAACAATGGACATCCATACTACAATCCATATGCCATGAAACATCTCCGACATATGTGTATGATCCTGTTCCTATTGAAGGGTCATCATCATCATCTTCTTCTTCCTGCGGTTCTTCTTGCAACCTGAGCCAAATTGTTTGGTGAGCAGAACCGAGAGAGACCGACCTTGTATAGGAAGTTGTCCCGTCAGAGACTAGATACCCCCTTTCTGTAGTTCCCGTAACAGTATAATTCCCCGACGACAGTCCGCACACAAAGGTCGTGTATTTTGTCAAACTTGAGGGTTCTGCATCATAATCCCCCGTTGTTTCATTATATACGGGCATTCCGATTTTATCCATGTTTACCGCAACACCTGATGAGGTATTCCTTACCACAGGGGTACTGATACATGATGAAAGATAACTTCCATAACAATTTTGTACCTGCATAATTATGCAATACTTAGGCTTAGGGTTAAATGTTAATGTAATGTTTTTGTCGGCTCCGTTTATCATAAACGAATATGTTGCGGAAGTCGATGTTTCGTCATTTTCTTGCCATTTATTTGTATATTCACTCGTAGGAGTGGCTTTTAATATATACATGGTAGAGTTTTTCAAATCCGTAAAAGTATGACTTGCACCGGAGAACTCTTCTCCGTAAGTTATAACGCCGGACTCGGATTTGCCGAGTTGATAAGTACCGCCTTCGGGATTTTCAACGGTCAAGTTTATTTTATACGTAGTTTCTTCGCCCTCATTCGGTTTTTTTGTTGTGACGGTACCGTTTGCACGAACGTAGTAAGTAAACCTGTCGGGATTTTTGCAAGCACCTTCGAGGCAGTTGTTGCCCTCATCTTTCCCGTTAACGTCAATCATAATCATGGCGTAGCCGTCGGAAAAGTCCGTTACGGGCAGAAACCAGTCAACGCTGTCGTTGGTCGAAAAAGTTCGCTCGTCGGCAACACAACTGACGTC
The DNA here is from genome assembly GCA_945836835.1 of uncultured cyanobacterium. GTDB lineage: Bacteria > Cyanobacteriota > Vampirovibrionia > Gastranaerophilales > Gastranaerophilaceae > UBA1221. Next base: position 4,422 of record CAMAML010000082.1, read on the forward strand.
AGTTGCTGTCGTAAATTGAGCGGCAAAGAGTTCACAAAATTTGGTGTCCCCTTCATAATCAATCCCGTCCACGGTAACTTTGCTTGTATTCTGAAACCCGACGATAGTTTTATCTTCCGTTTCGGGATACATAACCTCGTTATCTATAAGACGTGAAACTATCTGTTCGACAACTGAATTCATTTTTTTGTGCATGGATTCTTCTTTTGTCGGGATAGAGTTCTTTAATATCCCCAGAGTAACAACGCTTATTACGCCGACGATGGCAATCGTGAGAAGAATTTCCGCAAGAGTGAATGCGGGTTTTGTAGAAGTGCCTAAGTGACTAAGTAATCGAGTTACCAAGTTATTTCGTTCTTTAGATATAATGCTCATTTGATTAATTCTCATTTGTTTTACCTCTTATCTTTTCTATCAGCCCCCACCCATTCGTGGGAGGAAATTTTAGAGTAATTTTGGCGTTGTGGGAATGCCAATTAAGCGTGACTTTTCCGACGTGCGGAGCTTCCAAATCCACCATACCCCATTATATACCATTATCCCGAAAATTTCAATCATTCGTAAACATTATTTAAAAATCTTTTATCTCTTGATAGCACCCCAGGCTTTCAGAGTACCTCTCTCATATTTTATCAAATAGTAATCTCCGTCTTTGCAGTATTCTATGCTCGCATCCATATATACGAACTCCTCGTCGTGCCTCATTCCGACCTTGTCCCGCTTTTCGTTAATCTCTTTTCGCTTTTTCGCCTCTTTTTTCAGCTCTTTTTTGTATTCCTTGTTATTTAACCGTTTTTCCTCGTTTGCGTCCTCTTCTATCTTAAAAACGGGGATTACGGCGATCTGTTCTTTGCTTTGGAGTAAAATAAAAAATGTTCTGTCGTCGGAAATTGCAAGCTCATAAAATCCTGCGGGGATGACGTTTCCGCCGTTATCAAAAATCGGGGTTATAATGGTTAAAGTCGGATACTCGGACTCTTTCAGAGAATATCTTACGTGTGCTTTAGACCAATCCTGAACTCCCGAAGTTTCCTGCGGATGAACGGGCGTTTCCCAAACCCGGGGGTTCATAAGGATATTGTCGACATAAACCCCTTCAAGCATAATCAGCTAATCCCTTTGAGAAGTTCTTCCACAACGGGCTTGATGTCCTTAAGAGATTTATCCAACGCTCTTTCGTGTCCGACAAAAACAAGCGACATATATTTTTGCGAGGTTTCGGGGATACCTTCTTTAAACAGCAGCCTGTAACTCTCCCTCATAAGCCGTCTGAGTCGGTTTCGTTTGACGGATCTTTTGTTCGTTTTTTTGCTTACGACAAACCCCACACGGGTAACTTGGGTCGTATCTTTTTTCAAAACCCCGACAAACAATGCAATCCCTTTCTTGTAGTAGGAATGTTTTACCCTATACGTGGCACTAAACGCCGATTTGTTTTTAAGTCTGTATTGCTTTGGTAACATACTTTGATTATACTTGAAAATTCCAAAACGGGCAATAGGTAGTGATTAAAATCTATGCCAGCACGCCCGAGTTCAAAATCTTGCAAACCTCGTCGTTCATGATTTTGTGGATTTCTTCAATGCTCATCGTGCCGTCGATTGATTTGAAATTATACTCGGATTTCATATTGTTGTACTCGTCAAGGCACTTTTGCTGATAAATCTTAAAACTCTTGTAAAAATCCGTCG
>CAMAML010000083.1 GCA_945836835.1 uncultured cyanobacterium
CAATATCCACATCCGAATACTCTTTCGCCTTCCCTTGAACTCTTGAACCGAAAATAAAAATCTCTGCGTTATTCACTACACTACGTACCAAAGATTTTATAAAATCCACGTATCTGCTCTCTAAGTCAAGCGTTTCCATGAAATTCATCCTTTAACTTTTTTATCAGAAACGTAACTTCATCACAAAATTCAGGCAGACTTTCGATAATCTTTAACGCAGTCGCCTCATCATACGAGTGTGCGGTCATATTACGCATTGCTCTGAACTTTGTCCATGTTTCGAGATTGGACTTCAAAAGGTTAAATTGATTTGCCGTTCTTACCATCTCATTAAAGTTCAATTCTTCAACTTTTTCCGTAACAAATGGTTTTGTAGAAAAATATTTCTTCAATGTACTCAAAAGAGTTGAATATGTATACTCAAACCGTTTCACCAAAGCATCTTTGATTGCCTCGTCATTTGGAGCAACCTCGTACCGTTCAAGCCTCTCTTTTAATTTTTTGCAATTAATTTCCAACGAAGTGATATTAAACGTTTCTTCACGCATATTTTAACCCTCGTATGAAATTTTTAGCAAATACCTTCTCTTAGTCTTACGATAGCACCGCCCCAGGTCATGCCGGCACCGAACCCGCAAAGAATAGCGGTTGAGCCGAGTTTTACGTTCCCCTTCTCGACGCTTTCCGCAATAGCCAACGGGATTGACGCCGCGGAGGTGTTGCCGTAATACTTGATATTTGCAACGACTTTGTCGTCCGAATACCCCAAACGCTCCTGTACCGCCTGTATAATTCTGATGTTTGCCTGATGAGGGATTAAATAATCCACATCTTCGGCTTTCATGCCTGCATCTTCAAGCATTTCTTCAACGTATTTAGGGAGAATTTTTGCAACAAACGTGTAAACGCCTCTGCCGTTCATCCTTATCCCCTTCGGTTTTTCTTCGCATTGTTCAACAAGCGGACAGTTCTTTCCGTCAAAAGCAAGTTCGATTAAGTTGCCGAAGTTACCGTCAGCCTTAATATCAATCGAGATAATATCGTCGACGCCGTCTTCAGCCTGCGTCAAAACCATAGCCCCCGCACCGTCACCGAACAAAATCGAAGTGCCTCTGTCAGTCCAGTCAACAAGTCTCGAGTTGTTATCAGACGCCACAAGCAAAATATTTTTGTACATACCGGAAGCTATATACGCCTTTGCAACGCTTAAACCGTAGATCAATCCGGTGCAAGCGGCAGTCAAGTCAAATGCGGGAACGGCATGGGAAATCCCCAATCTTTCGTGCAAGCGGCATGCCATTGCAGGGTACAGGTCAGGCGGTGCCGAAGTTGCCGCAATAATCAAATCTATTTCGTCAGGTGACATCTTAGCTTTTCCCAAAGCCTTCTTTGCCGCCTCCAATCCGAGATCGATTGCGTCCTGCGTGCCTGAAACGACACGTCTTTCCTTAATCCCCGTTCTCGTATAAATCCACTCGTCAGAGGTTTCGTACAATTTTGTCAAATCATCGTTTGTGATAACCGTTTGGGGTACGCTGTATCCTATCCCCGCAATCTTCAGCGGTATTAATTTATCCGTCATTATTTATTCTTCCTCATGAAATCTTGCTATCTTTTCGTTTACACCCGACTCGACCGCCTCTTTTGCGACTCTTACGGCATTTTTGATTGCGTAAGCCTTACTTCTGCCGTGCGAGATGACCGTAATCCCTCTAACCCCGAGTAACAAAGCCCCGCCAAATTCTTCGTAGTTAATCTTTGTATAAATTCTTCTCATAAACGGTTTTGCCAATAATCCGATAATCTTACCGATTAAATCAGCCTTAAACTCGTTCTTCAGCATCGTGAACAACATCGAAGACGCCCCCTCGGTAACTTTCAAGGCAACGTTTCCGACAAACCCGTCACAAACAACGACATCGCACAGGCTCAAGAAAATTTCTTTTCCCTCAATATTTCCGACAAAATTAATCTTGTCCTGGTGTTCTTCAAGAAGTCTGTAAGTCGTTTGAGCAAGCTCGTTACCTTTACCCGCCTCTTCACCAATGTTCAAAACCCCGACTCTCGGGTTCTCAATTCCCAAAACGTTCTTAGAGAAAGTTGCACCCATAATCGCAAACTGAACAAGCATTTCCGGCGAACAGTTGCTGTTTGCACCGCCGTCAATGACTACAATAGGCTTCTTTATAGTCGGCAAAGTAACGGCAATAGCAGGTCTGTCGATACCTTTTAATCTGCCCAACCCAAACAAACTCGACGCCATTGCAGCCCCCGTAGACCCTGCTGCCACAACCGCATCCGAACTTCCCTGAGCAACGGCATCCACCGCCAAAACGATTGACGATTTTTTCTTCTTACGAATAGCCTGCCCCGGAGCCTCGCCCATCTCGATAACCTCGGAGGCATGGGTAACTTTTATATCGAGCTTGCTTGTATCAATCTTGATATTGTATCTGTGACCGCGACCTTTACCCTTATCGGTCAGGAAACCTTCCGTGCTGATTTTTTCCAATTCTCTTTCAATTTGATCCTGTTTTCCGACCAATTCGATAGCCACGCCGTATTCTTTCGCAGCCCAAACAGCACCCGCTACTATTTCGTGAGGAGCATTATCCCCGCCCATCGCATCTATTGCTATTCTCGTCATGTTTCCCTCTCTCAAAGCCTAAAAATACACTCAACTCTTTTTATTCCGTAAAGGGAAGGGGAGTAAAAACTACCCCCTACCTTTACGTGAAATTTACTTATTTTTCTTCGGTTTCGGAAGTTTCTTCGGTTTTAACTTCTTCAGCTTTCGGTTCTTCGACCTTAACTTCTTCCGTCTTAACTTCTTTTACTTCTTCAACTTTTTCAACCTTTTCGGCTTTTTCCTTCTTTGCGGATTTCTTAGGAGCCTCAACCGCTGCCTTAGGAGCAATAGCCTTGTCCTTCAAGCTGACAGGTTGACCTTTGTAGGTTCCGCACTCCGTGCAAACCGTATGTGTCAAAACCGTTGCACCGCAATTAGGGCATTTTGTCGTTGTAGGTCTTGTTGCTTTCCAATTACTTCTTCTGTGTCCTTGAGCCGAATGTCCGGTTCTTTTCTTTGGTACTGCCATTTTTCTGTTTCCTTTTTATTTTACTTTACTACTATTTATTTTTTCGGGTGTATTTTGATATTTTTAAATACTTCCATTCTCGGGTCGAGCATTTCTTCTTCATGAAGAAATTCCCTCCCATTACAATTTATACCACAAACTTTTTTATTTGGTAAATTTAATATTACAGATTGATACAATAAGTCATAAATGTCAATCTCGCCCGAGCCGTTCAAATCGGTGATAAACTGACCTTCCTTCAACTCGGTTTCTTGGCTGTAATCGTTATATAGAGCGTGTTTTGCAAAAAGTTCGTCGATGTCAAAATCCATTTCAAACTTGAAAGGTTTGAGGCACAAATCGCATTCCAAATTTAAAGTTCCCTTAACATTTCCCAAAACCTGCACAAAATCTCCGACGGATTTCAGCTCTAAATTTGCAGTAATGTTTCCGTCCGAGTTTATATCCTTAATCTTGGAGTCAAAATCGTACCAAACCGTCTTGTTTGCCGAATTTTCAATTTCATCAATCGTAACAATGTGAGCCATAGTTCAAAAAACCTTACTGAATATACTGTTCTTCCTGCATGGCAACCGCCGCAACCTGATTAGAGAGGAAACAAACCTTTTTAACAGGTCCTTGGGTTTCCTTTTCGACAAGCACGTTAGAGGTCGACTTGATAAGCTGAGTAAGCTCTGCGTAAAGCTCCTGCGGGTTTTCGACATACAAAACCAACGGAGCGGTCGAACCCTTGATGAAAACGAGTATCGAAGTTCTTTTCTTGATATTTTGCGGATTAAACTGTTGTGCCATAATTTCTCCTTGCTAATTCCAAATAAATCGGTAAAAAGATTATAATTCAAAAAGAGCATTAATGCAAGTAGTCGAACGCATAGCCCGCCAACGCCCACTCGTAACTAATTTTTGCCGTCCCTACAAACAATTATTCTTTACATAATCACAAGCCCCGCTTGCGGATAAGTACGACTTGTGAGCCGAAAATATTATTATGACGACAGATTTTAGAAAAGCACTTGGAAACCGCATTAAACAAATACGGGAAAGCAAAAAACTTTCGCGGGAAGATGTTGCGTTTGCCTACTATTTTTCGGGTTCATACATGGGCATGATTGAACGTGCCGAAAATGATTTTAAAATCTCAAAACTCTACAAAATCACCCGTGCCTTGGATGTTGATATAAAAGATTTGTTTGATTTTTAGGGCAATAATTAAGGCTTTTTCACAATATAATTTATCTTTTTATTTTTATCCAATTTTTACAAATTATACCGTCTTCTCCATAAAACCAAGGAGAAGGTGCTATAACCGGACCATCCGAATTTGCCCGGCCTAACCATGCCGCCCACCAACTAAAAGTTGAATTTGCCAAAATCGCATGTTTGCATGCTGTCATTAGCATTATATCTTTCCAATCTTCTTTATTGTTTGAATTTTGCTCTCCGATAATCTCAAATTGAGCATTAATTTCTTTAAATTCAGAATTTATATATTCTTGACAATCTTGTCCAAAGATAAAAAAAGTAGGTTCTTTAATTTGCTTTTTTACATAATCGATAGCATTTTTATAATAATCTATCGGCAAATCTACCCCCAAATTGACATAATCACCTTTGCGAATGTGTACAAATACCGGATTTATGCAATTTTTAATTTTTTGTAACCAAATTTGATTATGTAAATCATCTTGTTCTATTTCGGGAAAAGAAAAATCATTTTTTATTTTTTTCGCAATATTTTCCAAATCAAAAATAGGCACAAAAAATACGCCCGGCGCGATTCGAACGCGCGACCCTCTGCTTAGAAGGCAGATGCTCTATCCAGCTGAGCTACGGACGCATAAGTTATATTTATTCAGTTGTCAAATTTTCGATTTTTGTGCCCGTATGACCCACCGCTTAGAAGGCAAACGCTCTATCCAGCTGAGCTACCGAGGCATTTCAGATTTTTTATTTTTATTAAATTTTCAAATTTTCGATTCTTTTTTGTGTAGCCCCACCGCTTAGAAGGTAGATGCTCTATCCGACCGAGCTACAGACGCTTGTTTTACTGTTCGGTTTTCCGCCACATGTTTCACTCTATCACAAACATTTTTTTTGTGCAAGGGGGGAATTGCTCTTTTGTGATTTTTTATCCTTTTTTCCTGCTTATTTGAAGAAATTTGCCTTAAACTCGGACTGGGCTTGGATTTTAGTAAGGATAGAAAAAGGATAAAAACTTCCGAGTCGTGGGAAAATTGTTGTCGGATTAAGAAACCCCAACCTACAAACTCTAATATTTTTTACCTGTATATATTATCTCACCATTTCTTTCTACTGTAAAAGTTTCAGGATTTTCGTGTGGTGTCCAGCCTTTACCAGTTTGATTTTTATAGAAATTTAATTCCTCTTTGCAAGGAGATAATTCATTAAATGTTAGTATTCCTTCCGGACCGTTCTCAACATTACCGTGCCTTATCATTTGAAAAACAGGTATTGAGTCTAATGCCGATAAAACTATGCCATTATCTCCTCCAAGTGTATAAGATTTATCACCAATTCTTATAATATCACCTGATTTTAATTGTAATGGTTTTTGATTTTTGACATCATCAGGCAATGTTACTTTTTTAGTTTTTAAATGTTCAATAGTGATACTTGCATCATTTATTCCTTCAGGATAGTTTGTGTAACTTTCGTTTGCCCAATTATTTACATCAGATTTGAGTAAACTCGGATTATTCAAATATTTTGTAACCGGATTTGTAGGATTACCATATCTTCCATAATTATCATAACCCTGCAAAACTCCTTTTTTAATTAAAGTAGCTGTTGCTAATAAACCTAATGTTTCACAGGCTTTTTCTTCTTCTTTTGTATTTACTCTGTGATTTTCAATTGGATTTCCATTGCTATCACGATGTCTTAAATCAGTCGGTTCTGAATCTTCAGGGTGCTTATCTAAATAATTCTCATCACAATGATTTGCCTCATGCATTAACAGAGTGACCAT
>CAMAML010000084.1 GCA_945836835.1 uncultured cyanobacterium
GGTAAACTGCCACTCTACCTTCACATTATTTACGATACCTCCCTTTTTGTCAAGTCTTATGATAAGAAATTTTAATTTACAAGTTAATGTTTTTATAATACAATACGATTGGTAGAGTAAAAGGTGCTCTTTTCTAACGGAAAGCCAATCGCAATTATTTATTAGAATATTCGGGTTGGTCCCCGACTAGAAAGGAGGGTCGATATGAGCGATATCAATTTGACCTTATTTTTGATCTTCTTGATAATCTCCGTATTAAAAAACGGCTCTCTACTGAATAAGTAAGAGCCGTTTAACCCTCAAAAGAGCATCCGGCAGTTTGGAAAACTGCCACTCTACCTCCATATTATTTACGATATCCTACATTTTGTCAAGCCTTATGCAAAGAAATTTTAATTTGCCCATTATATTGTATGTTTTTGGTTAATAATATTTACAAATTTATCATTTTATGATACAATACAATCGGTAGAGTAAAAGATGCTCTTTTTCTAACGGAAAGCCAATCGCAATTACTAATTGAAATCTTCGGGTTGGTTCCCGACTAGAAAGGAGGGTCGATATGAGTGACATCAACTTGACCTTATTTTTGATCTTTTTGATTATCTCCGTATTAAAAAACGGCTCTCTACCGAATAAGTAAGAGCCGTTTGACCCATAAGAGCATCCGGCAGTTGTTCAAGCTGCCACTCTACCTTCATATTATTTACGATACCCTTCATTTTGTCAAGCCTTATACTAAGAAATTTTAATTTACAATTTTACAACGCAAAAAAGATGTAGTATAATCTTATCGGTACGGTAAAGTCTCACGGCAAGGCATGCTTGATTGGGGGCTTACCGCAACAGCTTAGGGAGAAAATGTATCATGGAAACGTTATTGGAAAAGAAAATATATTCAACAACACCGTTTGTTTCGGGAAAATGGGAAACCGAGATTAACGTAAGGGATTTTATCCAAAAGAATTACACTTTGTATGAAGGCGACTCCGAATTTCTTGCACCCGCAACCGAAGGGACAAAAAAACTTTGGGCGGAATGTATGGATCTGTTCAAAAAAGAACGTGAAAACGGCGGGGTTCTCGATATGGACACGGAAATTGTCTCAACTATTACCTCGCACGGTGCAGGGTATATAGATAAGTCCCTCGAAACAATCGTCGGGCTTCAGACGGACAAGCCCCTAAAGCGTTCACTCCAGCCGTTTGGCGGGATAAGAATGGCGGAGGCTTCCTGTCATTCTTACGGATACAAAGTCAGCCCCGAGGTTTCGGAAATCTTTACAAAATACAGAAAAACCCACAACCAGGGAGTTTTCGACGCTTATACGCCCGAGATGAAGGCTGCTCGCCATGCGGCAATTATTACGGGGTTGCCCGACGCTTACGGAAGAGGACGTATAATAGGGGATTACAGAAGGGTTGCTCTCTACGGTATAGATAGGTTAATCGAGGACAAAAAAGAGCAGTTTGCATCTTTGTCGGGTGAAATGCGTCCCGAAAAAATTCAGTTGAAAGAAGAAATTTCCGAACAAATTCGAGCATTAAACGAGATGAAAGAACTCGGTCAAATTTACGGATTTGACATCTCAAAACCTGCCCGTAACGCAAAAGAGGCTATCCAGTGGCTTTATTTCGGCTACCTTGCGGCAGTCAAGGAGCAAAACGGAGCTGCGATGAGTATTGGCAGAACTTCCACTTTCCTTGATATTTTTATCGAAAGAGATTTGAAAGACGGAATTATCACCGAGAGTGAAGCTCAAGAGATGATTGACCATTTCATCATGAAATTGAGGCTTGTCAAGTTTGCAAGAACGCCTGAATATAACGAGCTTTTCTCGGGCGATCCGACCTGGGTTACGGAGTCCATAGCGGGCGTCGGGATTGACGGCAGACCGCTTGTTACGAAAAATTCGTTCCGCTACTTGCACACGCTGGAAAACCTCGGAACTTCGCCTGAGCCTAATTTGACGGTTCTTTGGTCGACAAAATTGCCTCACGGGTTTAAAAAATATTGTGCTCACATCTCAATTACGACTTCATCAATTCAGTACGAAAACGACGATGTAATGCGGGTTACACACGGGGACGACTATGCTATTGCGTGTTGCGTCTCGTCTATGGTTGTCGGAAAAGAAATGCAGTTTTTCGGAGCAAGAGCAAACCTTGCAAAATGCTTACTCTACGCAATAAACGGCGGGGTTGACGAAAGGTTAAAAACTCAAGTCGGTCCTAAATACCGTCCGATAACGTCGGAATATCTCGATTTTGACGAGGTTATGGAAAGATACGACGATATGATGGAGTGGCTTGCAGGGTTGTACGTAAACACTTTGAACATAATCCATTATATGCACGACAAATACTGTTACGAACGCTCTCAAATGGCTCTGCATGACAGGGACGTAAAGCGGTATTTTGCGACGGGTATTGCGGGATTATCGGTTGTCGCCGACTCTCTGTCCGCAATCAAGTATGCAAAAGTTAAAACCGTACGTGATGAAAACGGTATCGTTACAGACTACGAAATCGAAGGGGATTACCCGAAATACGGCAACAACGACGACAGAGTCGACGAGTTAGCGGTTCATCTTGTAAAAACATTTATGAACAAGATTAGAAAACACTACACTTACAGAAATTCAATTCCGACAATGTCGATTTTGACAATCACTTCAAACGTCGTCTATGGCAAGAAAACGGGCAACACTCCTGACGGAAGAAAAGCGGGGGTTCCGCTTGCTCCGGGGGCTAACCCTATGCACGGGCGTGACAGCCACGGTGCGGTCGCTTCACTTGCGTCCGTTGCAAAACTTCCGTTCAGTGACGCTCAAGACGGTATTTCAAACACCTTCTCGATTATCCCGAACGCACTTGGTAAAGATGAAGTCTTTATGGGCGATTTGGATATGGACTTGAGCCTCGATTGCGGATGTTGCGAAGATAATATTCAGTAGAAAGTTTTAGCAAAAATAATTATGGGAGATAAAATTATGCCAACAACTCAACAGGAAGAAAACTTAATCAATTTGCTTGACGGTTACGCACAACAGGGCGGACACCACCTTAACGTGAATGTTTTGAACAAAGAAACTTTGCTTGACGCCCAAAAACATCCCGAAAAATATCCTCAATTAACGGTTAGAGTTTCGGGGTATGCGGTTAACTTTATCAAATTGACCAAAGAACAGCAGGATGATGTAATTTCAAGAACTTTCCACAACAGTTTGAGCAAAAACATATAAAACTGATGTCGGAAATTCTGGGAAATATTCATTCAATAGAAACCTGCGGGACGGTAGACGGCCCGGGGGTAAGGTTTGTGGTGTTCTTTCAGGGGTGCCCGATGCGGTGCAAATATTGCCACAACCCCGACACCTGGAACACCACGGAAAACCACACCGTATCCGTTGACGAAATTTTACGCCAATATGATGGGGTAAAAAATTTTCTCACAAACGGCGGTCTGACCGCAACGGGCGGTGAACCTCTGTTACAAATTGATTTTTTGACGGAGCTGTTTTGTCGTGCAAAAGAAAAAAGTATCCATACCGCACTGGATACTTCGGGGGTACTGTTTAACCCCGAAAATACGACAAAAATCGACGAGTTGCTGAAGGCTGTCGACCTTGTAATGCTTGATATTAAGCATATTGACGATACGGAACACAAGAAACTTACGGGGCATTCAAACAAAAATATATTAAAGTTTGCAAAATACGTTTCCGACAAGTGTATTCCTCTTTGGATACGGCACGTGGTCGTCCCGACGATTACCGACGAGGAGAGATATTTGAGAGAACTCGGCAAATTTATGGCAAGCCTCAAAACGGTTAAGGCACTGGATGTATTGCCATACCACGATATGGCGAAACCAAAGTACGCACAATTAGGGATTGATTATCCCCTGAAAGACTTGCCGCCGCTCACAAAAGAGGAGGCACTGAACGCTCGAGGGATTATTTTGGAAGAGTTTGGGCGGGTTCGCAAGACAAAATAAAATGCTTGCAGGTCAAAAATAATCAGTCCAAATTTTTGATATAAAGTTCTTCGATTAGAACGCATGCGGTCGCAGCCATTGCAGGTGCAAACAACGCCCCGATTATCCCGAAGTATTTCGCCGCAACAAACAGTGCCAAAAATATTATGATAGGGTGCATTTTGAGTAACTTTCCAAACGCATAAGGTCGTACGATATTGTTTTCAATAAGCTGTGCCGCCGCAAACACAACAGCAACAATAGCCATTGCCCCCCAGCCCGCTTCGTGGGTTACGACAAGCCCGATTATAAGTGCGATTGCAGGCCCGATAACGGGGATTATATCCAAAATTGCCGTGATTAAGGCAAGCAGAACGGCATATTCGATTTTAAAAAGCATAAGCCCCGCAAGCATTACAAGCCCGACACTTGCGATTGCACATATTTGAGCGAAAATGTACCCACCAATTCTATGTCCCGTAATGTCAATAATTTGACTTGCCTTCTCTCTCATTTTTGAAGGGAAAAGTTGTAACGTCGTTGCTTTTATCACGTCTTTATCGCAAAGCAGGTAGAAAATAAAGATTACGGACAGGAAAATATACACAAACGCCGAACCCAATCCCCCGATAAACTGGACGATATTGTTAAAAGCGTTTGAGGAAAGGTTTGCCAACGTATCGAATACCGTTGCGATATTTACGTCGGAAATCCCGAGCCTAAGGAGCATGTGGTTTGTATGCACAAGATTGTTTATGTCGGTAACGTATCTCGGAAACTCGTTTGCAAACGAGCCGATTTGATAACCTGCCAAAACGAGTATGGGTAAAATTAATATCGCAAGAATTACGATAGAACCGAAAAGCACGATGGAAGTTGCAATGGGACGACTATAACACTTGCTCAATTTCGTAACAAGCGGAGAAAGCGAACATGCAAAAACCAGTGCCGCAAAAAACATTATGGCAATATCGGGGTTTCTAAAAACAAAAATCAGAAATATAAGTGCCATAATCCCAAACAGAATGTTACTTTTCGTAAGTTTTGCAAAAATTTTTTCCGGCATATTTTTTCTCCCGTGATTTTTAACAATTATATGTTAGCTTAAAATAAACGGATATTCAAGGGTGCAGTAGGGAGAAAAAGTGCATGTCGGCATCGTAGACTTTCTCATTAAATAATTTCTTCTAACATCAATAGTTTTCTCTTAAGCTCAACTCCGCAGGCAAAGCCTGTCAAGTCACCATTTTTGCCGACAACCCTATGGCAAGGGATAAGGATTAGTATCGGGTTTTTGTTGCACGCCGCCCCGACAGCCCGCTGTGCGTTTGGTGAACCTATATTCCGTGCAATATCCCGATAAGACTTGACTGTCCCATAAGGGATTTTCAAAAGTTCCGCCCAAACCCGTTTTTGAAAATCCGTACCTTCGGGGTTAAGTTTCAGTTCAAAAGATTTTCTCTTTCCGGAAAAATATTCATCCGCTTGACGGCAAAACTCGTAAAATGTCGGGTTTGGGAGGGGGTTACTTGGCTTACCCCCGAACTTTTGGCAAACTTCCCCGATGAGTTTTACGCCCGAGATAAAATCGTCCCGAATTGTAACTTCCAGTACGCCTATCGGCGAATTGTAACAAAACAGCTCTTCCATATGTGAATTATATTACAAAAACAGGTAAATAATTATTTTATTTAATTTCATTTAACCGTTCATTTATACTTGAGTTTATAATAGTTTTGATAAAATTATTTGCATTTTTAATTTTGACATTTCTAAGAAAAGTATCTTTGCCAACTTCAACCAGTACTTTAGCAATTAATTCATCGGCAAATGAACTGGAAATACTCTCCACGTTTTCAAAATCCAATACGATATTTGTTTCCGATAAAATCGCATTACGAATATTAGAACTTAAGTTTTTTGCAAGTTCTCTTAACCCAAGAATTGAACCGGTTTCACTTAATTTTAATACTTGTATCATCAGTTATGTAGGTCGGTTTTACCAAACCGACAATAAATTTCTCATTTCATCTGACAATTTTTCTCAAACTGCAAG
>CAMAML010000085.1 GCA_945836835.1 uncultured cyanobacterium
AGACAATAATCAGTTTAGAACATACTTTGAGCTTGCAGATTATGCAGATACCGAAAAAAGTAGGAGTACTCTTTTTCATTCCGCAAACGGGACTTATGGTTGTGCTGATGAAAGATTTCGATTTTACTGTGCTGCACTCATAGAATATGACGGGTGGGAAATAAAAGACGATTATCCCGTAAAATTTTGACGGCAGAGCCGTTTTTGCCCAAAATTTGATTTTTACCTTTCTTCGTGGTAACCTTTAGTCGGAAGTGATATTTTTAAGAGAAAGTTTTATGAACATCGATAAAGACAGGTTAATTCATTTTATAAAAAGGTTACCGATGCCGAAAATCCTTGTTGTCGGGGATTTGGCGATGGACGAGATGGTTTACGGGGACGCAGAGCGGATTTCACGGGAAGCACCCGTTCTTATCCTTCAGCATACACGTACAATCCCGATTTTGGGCGGGGCGTCCAACGCTGCTCATAACGTTGCAACTCTTAACGGCGGGCAGGTTTCCGTTGTCGGGGTTTTCGGGGACGACTATCAGGCGGATCAGCTTTTTGACACTTTTCACAAGGCAAACATCAACACCGAATACGTTGTTCGGGACAAAACCCGTAAAACTACCACAAAAACAAGAATTTTAGGTTCGATTACGACCTCGATTACTCAGCAGGTCGTAAGACTTGACCGCCAAACAAACGCACCGCTCTCCAAAGATACGGAAGAAAAAGTTATCAAAAATCTTGAAAAAGCGATACCTTTACATGATGCGGTTATTCTTTCGGATTACCATATCGGAACTTTGACCGACGGGGTTATAAAGTCCGCAATCGAGATTGCAAACAAATACGGTAAAAAAATTATCGTGGACGCTCAAAGAAATTTGGGCAAATATAAAAAGATCACCTCAATGACCCCGAATTTGCCCGACACCCAAAAGTCCGTCGGATTTGAGCTGAGGGAAACTAAAGACTTGGAGCTTGCGGGAAGTAAGCTCTTGAAGGAAACAGATGCCGAAGCCGTGCTGATTACCTGTGGGGCAGACGGCATGTTTGTTGCCGAAAAAGATGATAAATATACCAAAATTCCGGTTTTCAACAAGTCCGAAGTATTTGACGTAACGGGTGCGGGGGATACGGTTACCGCCGTATATTCGCTTGCACTTGCGGCAGGTGCGGACGCCGTTTATGCGGCTTTAATCGGAAACGTTGCGGCAAGCATTGTCGTAAGACAAATTGGTTGTGCAACGACCACCGTCGACGAACTTTTGACGGCGGTAGATAAATTATAGGAGAAGTTTATGGAAAAATTTGATTTTTTAAAGAAGTTTAAGCCCGTCGATATTATTGTGATTGTCGGTGTGGCAGTTGCCTTAATCGTCGGATTTGCAACGTTTAAACATTTCAGACAAACCGCCGACAAGCAAATTGAGGCGACAAGTCCGATTGTATTTGACGTATTTTTAAGAGGGATTACGCTGACAGGCGACAACAAGCCTATTAATGCGGGCGAAAAAACTTTTATCAGTATCAGAAACGTGCCATATTCAGACTTAGAAATTCTGAACGTAAAATCTGACAGACGCAAAGTCGTTTTGCCGATGATTAACAACGTAAAAAGTGCAAAGAAAAACGTTTTGATTGTGGATGACGTTTCGCAGTCGAACGTTTACGACATCACGGTTACGCTGACCGATGTTGCAAAAATTACCAAAGACGGTGCGGTTGTCGGCGGTAACAAGATTAAAATGGGGTTGCCGATAACCTTAGAAGGCAAAGATTACAAGTTTAACGGCACGGTTTCGAACGTTACCGTTTCCCATGACGATATAAAAAATGATGTAGATTCTAATATTAATAAAGTCGATGATGTTCAATAAGTTTCTAAATTTTACCCAAAATAAATCGGGATTTTTATACGAAAATAGCTTTTTCCTCCAAAACACGGATAAGCTGATTTTCGCAACGATAATTGCGGTGTTCCTTCTCTCAACGGTTATGTCGTCGGATGTAATCGGGTTTGTGGCTTTGATTACCACGTTTTTGACCCTGATAAAGCTCTTAACTCAAAAAGGTGAAAAGTGTGAGCCGACGCATTTTGAACTGTGGTTGCTCGCATATTTTATGATTGTGGTGGTAAGCCTTGCAGGGTCAACGCTTTTTGCACTAAGCCTCAAAGGGTTTATGAAAACGGTAACGTACTTAGGTTTTTACGTTTCGGTAGTACATTATTTAAAAAGGCATAAGCACCATATTCCGCACATTTTGACCGCCATCGGAGTTTGTGTAAGTTTTGAGAGCGTTGTCGGATTTATCCAAAATTTTGCACACGTTGAGGAAATCTCCACGTGGCAGGATGTTTCAAAACTCAATCCCGAAGAGGTTATGACAAGAGTCTATGGGACTTTGAAACCTTACAACCCGAATTTGCTAGGCGGTTATTTTGTTGCGGGGATACCTGCTCTCTTTGGGCTTGTTGCGGCGTGTTTGGCAAACAAGAATTATCGGCTTGCGGTTTTACCGTTGGCGGGTGCTTTTATGTCAGTCGTTGCACTGTTTTTGACGGGCTGCAGAGGTGCTTATATCGGGTGTATGGTGATGTTTCTGTGCGTGTTCGGAATTTGTGCAAAATTCTTTTGGGCAAAGTTTAAAAAACTTTTCACGACTATTGTTGCCTCGGCGTTTGCCTTTGGGACGGCTGTGATGATTTTTGTAACCCCGATTAGAACGAGAGTTTTCTCGATATTTTCGATGAGACAGGACTCGTCAAACTCGTTCAGGTTTAACGTTTACCATTCGGCTCTGCAAATGTTTCGAGATAATTGGCTTTTGGGCATCGGCGTCGGAAACAAGAACTTTAGAGAGATTTACGGGCTTTATATGCGAACGGGGTTTGACGCATTGAGTGCGTACAATATTTACCTTGAAACCGCGGTCGAGAGTGGAATTTTTGCACTTATTACGTTTTTGGGATTTCTGTTTGTTATGCTGAAAGACGGGGTTAAGCTCATATTAAAATCCGACAGGGTGAAAGATGTTATCTTTGTTTCGACCGCAGTTGTGTCGATTTTGGGCGTTATGGTTCACGGGTTTGTCGATACGGTGTTTTTCAGACCTCAGATACAGTTTGTATTTTGGACAATGTGTGCGATAATTTCCGCAACCGTTCAGACTTCGACAAACGGGCAAGAGGGCTAGCGAGATGCCAAAAGTTCGGCTGGATAAGTATTTGACTGATTTAGGGTATTTTGACACCAAGAGTAAGGCGGCGGCGGCGATTTTGGCGGGGAACGTCAAGATTAACGACGAATACATTACAAAATCGGGGTTTCAGATTAATCCCGCCAAAGAGTATGAGATTGCCGTAAAATCAATGCCGTACGTCTCACGGGGCGGGTTTAAGCTCAAAAAAGCATTGGATGCGTTTAATTTTGATGTGGAGGGGCGGGTTTGCCTTGATGCGGGGGCATCTACGGGCGGGTTTTCGGACTGCTTGTTACAAAACGGTGCAAAATTTGTTTATGCGGCGGACGTCGGCTACGGGCAGCTTGACTGGAAGATTAGATCCGACAGTCGGGTTAAGGTTATTGAGAAGACGAATTTGAGGGTTTGCGAATTTGAAGATATATATTCCGACGGGGACGAGGTTGCGGATTTGTTGGTAAGTGATATGTCGTTTATTTCGCTCACGAAAGTTTTGGCGAATTTGAAAAAACTTTTAGCCCCCGAGTTTCACGAGATGATTTGCCTCATAAAACCGCAGTTCGAGGCGGGGAAAGAGTTTGTCGAAAAGGGCGGGGTCGTTCGGAACAAAAAGGTTCATGAGATGACGATTGGTTCCGTGTTGGAGTGTGCGTCCGCACTCGGATATCGGGTGAGGGGGCTTACATATTCTTCAATAAAAGGACCTTCGGGAAATATCGAATATTTGGTATGGATTTCGACCGAAGGGGAAGAAATCAAACCGAATATAGCGGAAGTTGTCGAGCTTGCTCATAAAAATTTGGATTAGTTTTTCCCCTTACAGTTTGTCGTTTATGAGTTTTAAGAATTTTTTTATTGCGATGATTTCTTCGTCGCTAAGCTCGTTTAATACGGACTTTATCGAGTCGTTGTCATTTGTTTTGACAAAATCGGTCAACTCGCAGTCCAAAACTTGTGCAAGTTTCACCAAAAGAGCCATTGACGGATAGTTCCCGCCGACTTCTATACGACTGATAGTTTTATCTTCGACTCCAGCAAGCTCCGCCAGCTCGTTTTGCTTTAACCCGCGGATTTTGCGTATGTTTCTGAGGTTTTGCCCTATTTGTTTTTTTATGTCATTACACATCTGAGCTCTCCTTTTATTACAATAATGTAAATTTTAATAGAGTTTAACTACAAATAAATAGTATTATGTGCTACAATGGACATGAGGATAGGGTTAAATAAAAAGGAGGTTAACTTATGAACAAAAATTTCTTAAAATTCAGCGCTTTCACGCTCGCAGAGGTTCTTATAACTCTCGGAATAATTGGTGTTGTGGCTGCGGTGACCATGCCGACACTGATTAAAAATCATAAAATCACCCAACTTGAAAATCAATTTAAAGTGGCTTATTCTACTTTAAGTCAAGGTTTTAAGTTAATACATGCTTCATATGGTGGTGATGCGGACTTGTCACAAATTTTAATTGATAACGGGATAACTGATGACGATAGAACAAGTAATGTCTCAAATTTTTTAAAAAAGTATTTTAAAATTACAGATGTTGTTTCAAGAACAGGGAGTAATTACTGGCCAGCTGTTGCCCAAGTTGATATTAACAGTGCCGATTGCAAAAATTGGATAGGTAAAGGAGCAATATGGGCAACCAAGGGTGGAAAAACCTGTTTCGGAGGTTTTGGCACTCATGTTATAAAATTGGCAAACGGCTCGTGGTTTATTATTGAGTTAAATCCGTGGGCTGCCACATATACACAAAATCCAGGAAAAATGAAAGGTAGAGTCGGCTGGTTATATGTTGATGTGAATGGGGATAAAAAACCAAATACGTGGGGGGAAGATGTATTTACCTTTGTAATCGGTATTGACGGATTTTTGTATCCTTCTTTCGGGCGTGATGATGCGTATTATCTACAGTGTCAAAACAAAACCGCAGAAGAATGTGGGGACGATTTTTACGAGGCATACTGGAGAGCGGCAGACGGTACAGATAAAAGATGTAATGTTGAAAATGAGGGGACCGGTTGCGGGGCAAAGTATATTGAAAATGCGTTTCAGTTTGATAGAGCTGATTTTAAATAAAAATCAAAACGTGCGTTGCAAGGATTTGCGACGCACGTTTCTTTTGAAAGGAGGTCTCCTCTGAACAGTAACAATAAGGAGTGACCAAAACAGATCTATTCAATAACCGGAGGGTTGAAAACTCTTGTTGCAAGTTCTTTATCCAATGCGTAAAGCCCGTGAGCGTCGTCCCCCACCCGTCTTAGGGTTGCAAGAGTTTTGCCGACGTTATCTTCTTCTTCAACCTGTTCTTTGATGTACCAGTTCAAGAAGCTCAACGCTGCTCTGTCTTTAACCTCTTCCGCAACGTCCGCAACCCCGTTAATCAATGAGGTAACATGTTCTTCGTGGCGAAGAATGTGTTCAAATACGGCAAGCGGAGAGTCCCAATCGGTTTGAGGACAGTCGATTGCCTTGAGGATTACACGACCGCCGCGGCTGTTGACGTAGTCAAACATACCCATTGCGTGTGCGTGTTCTTCCTGAATTTGAACATTCATCCAGTTTACAAACCCCGGAAGGTTCAATGTTTCAAAGTATGCTTTCATTGATAAATACAAATATTCGGAGTATAATTCCGCGTTAATCTGATCGTTAAACGCTTTTTCCATTTTTTCGTTAATCATGATAAATTCTCCCTTCATGACTTCCTGTTTTCTATATAGAATTTTAGCACTTCAATTTTTTATAGTCAATAAGCCGTGTAACAAAATGTTAAGCTAGAAACAAAATTTTTCCATGGCTTTTACAAACCCGT
>CAMAML010000086.1 GCA_945836835.1 uncultured cyanobacterium
GGGAATGAATCATTTCGACAGAAATCGTAATAATACTCAATTTGGGGCTAACGTACAAACCGGTAAATCATTTACAGTATATTTTGAGAATGAAGAACAATTTGTACAAACCGCAAAAGCATTAGAAGCAAGATTTAAAGAAAGTGGCTTGAAATCATCGGGAACGGTTATGAACGAGGCACAAATCGGAGATAGTGGATTTTTGTCATATCGCCATGAAGGTGCTGAAAGAGGAACTCAATACAAACCTGACGGAGTTGAAGATCCGTATTTAAACTCATTGAAAAATAATCAGGTAAAATCTGATGAATCGAGCATTGTCTTGGGAGGTGCTGCATCAAATAGCGGTGAAAAAGGTTCTATCGTCCTCGACCTTGACACAACTCCAAACCCAAAACAAAATGTCGGACAATTTGACGATTCCATCGAAATCATTGGCGGTGGATCGTTTAACCCTCAACTTTCCACACAACAAAAAATTACCATAGGCGAAATCGGACAAAGAATCAACGGAATTCGATTTGAGAGTGAAGTAAGACCGCTTCAGGCAAAAATTGACAGATTACCTGATTGCCCGCAAAAAACTCAACTTCAAAAACAATTAGACCGGAAAGTAAAAGAGCTTTCCTCTGCTCCGGCTGCAAATTCCTCAACTAAGATTAATACAGGTAAAAACTCAAATATGTATACAATTCCTGATGGATTTGAGTTTACTGCCAGTTCTCCGGAGGTAATCACCCCTCGTAGAAATGCACATGCAACAACTAATATAACCAATGTAAAACCGGCTGATGTTGATGTTAGCGGAACTGTTACAGGGTTTAGTTTTTTATCAGAAACATCAAACTTGAAAAAGTTGCTAAAAGATAATAGAGTGGCTCTGGATTTAAGAAATTCTTGGTCAGGAAACTCAAAAGTTGCCGTCGGGTATGTTAAAGACTGTGATGTAACCGTTTTAACCACATGTGACGGAGTTCTTGATTCTTTTAGAAGACCGGGGTGTATTACAATCTCTTTAAAAGGTCAAGTTTCAGAAGTTGACGGTTTAAGACTTCTCAGTCACTTAAAAGAAAAAGGACTTATTACTCAGCTTAGTGATCTAAGGCAAGCAACTGTTATTGCAAAGAAAATCCAGGAAGAAGTCGCAAATTTCTTTAATGGCTTGAACTAATTTTTGGATGACGTTCTCAAAAACAACTCCCTCATCAACGCCGTGTAGCAGTCAAAATCCGATTTTGCGGTTTCGACTTTCTCCACAAGTGCCCGTATTTCTTCTTCGATTTCAAAGTTTTGGTTAATCTCAAACATACTCACTACACATATCTCCCGTCTTGTACTTTTTAAGACGGAAAATGCGGGCAAAACTTTAACTTTTTTTGATAAAGTTTTACAAAAATTTACCTGTATCAATGTGGTTATATCGGGGTATAGTCAGAGTATACCAGACTTTTCCAATCCTCGTAGTAGCTTATCTGAGTTGCCGAACCCGTTCTTATATAGAGGTTGTAAAACGATGTGAGAGGCACATTCAGTGCGTCACAGATTGCCGCCTTTATTACGTCGGGGTGGGTTACCACGATAACCCTGTTTCCGCTGTTTTTGTCCACGATTTTGGCAACCGTTTTCGCCACCCTCTCTATAAAGTCTGCGAGGGGTTCCGCATCTTCGGGGGTGTAAATTTGCGGTTCTTTTACCATTTGTTTTAGCTCTTCGGGGAATTTTGTCTCAAGTTGGTGAAACGTCATTCCGCTGAATTTTCCGTATTTTCTGGTTTTCAGGTCGATTATTTCAAAATCTTTTTTATAAACTTTTGCCACATACTTTGCCGATTGCACGCAACGGGTTGCGGAGGATGTGTAAATCTTGTCGTTTTTTACTCTCCTTTTTTTTAAGAAGTCGCAAATTTTAAGTATCTCTTCCGTCCCGTTTTCAGAGAGTGGCGGGTGATTTTCCATATCGGAAATGCGGTTCTCTTCGCTGAAAATCGTTGCTCCGTGGCTTATGAAAGTTATCTTACATTTTCTGTCAAAATACATAATGCTTAAAATCCTTTGTTTACATTTTAACATAAATTTTGATTTTGTAGTAATATAAATGTATGAAATCAATGGGAGAAAAAACATGAGAGGTAAGGCTTTTAAATTCGGGGACAATATTTCGACGGATCATATCGCACCAGGGCGGTTGTTTCACCTTCGTTCAAACTTGGAAGAGTTTTCAAAACACGTATTGGAGGACGCCGATCCCGAGTTTGCAACAAGGATGAGTAGGGGCGATTTTGTCGTTGCGGGAAACAATTTCGGGCTCGGGTCGTCAAGAGAGCATGCTCCGCAAATTATAAAAATTGCGGGCGTGGGTGCGGTTATCGCAAAATCTTTTGCAAGAATTTTTTACAGAAATGCCATTAACATTGGGCTTTTGGCGATTGAATGCGATACGGACGGCATTGATGCGGGGGATGAGTTGGAACTGGATGTTGAAAAAGGAGTTCTGACCGACTTGACAAACGGAGCGATTATTCCGATAGAACCGCTACCGCCCGTTATGATTAAAATGCTTAACGACGGCGGACTTGTTGAGCATATAAAGAAAAACGGAGATTTTAATTTATAAAAAAGATTAAGAGGTGTCGAAATTCGGCACCTCTTATTCCTTTCTTCAGCATTTTTATTTATACACCGTAAGGGGTTGTCATATATGGATTTGGTTGAGCGAAAATATTTGGATTTTGCATCATAGCCATTTGGAGTTGTTGAGCCATATATGCATCCGCCTGATTATATTCCAGCGGATTTGTAGATCCCGTGTCGAATGTTCCGCCCGTAGGGTTTGTTGTTTGTCCTGCTTTTGCAAGGATTTCTTGTTTTTGGTCGGCATAGCTTTTGCCGATAACAAGCTCCGAGAGGAACTGTCCGCCCATAAACCCTATAATACCGCCGACTAACGGGATAGGGATAAGTGCTTGACCGATTGCCGCACCGAGTGTTGCCGTGATTAATTTTGAACCCGATTTTGCAACTTCACCCGCATTAAGCTGCCCGTCTTTTGCGGCTTCCCAAAGTTTTTTACCTTCGTCATAGACCATCCAAGCTCCGAATATCAGCGGAAACCTTTTAGCGATAACCCCACCGATACTTCCAAGCCTGCTCAAGACACCTTTGCCCGCCGTGCTTGTCCAGGCTGATGAAAATTCGCTCGGAATATTACAGATAGATTTTTTTGTAGCTTTCCAAAAACCGCCTTCGGCTTGCGTTAAAGCGGTGTTTTTTGTCTCCATTTCGCCGAACGCTTTTTTGATGTTTGACCAAAGGTTTTTATACCCTTGTCCGCCATAGTATTTGCCGTTAGGTTTTTTCACACCTCTGACACTTCGTTGCAGAGCTTCCTGAAAAACGCTTTGACCTTCGCCCATCACGAGATACGGTGAACTTGTAATAACCTGACGAATACCATTAAAAATAGGAGTAACAGAAACCATAATTTTACCTGCCTACACTATAACTTAATTTTTAACTAACCTTACTTACATAAAGTATTTTGAGATTAAAAAAATGCTCTTTGTTACAAAATCTTTACAAGATCTTTTTTGATAAGTTCAAAAAAATCTTTATCAATTTCGTTGTAATCACAAAAATTAACTATATAGGACAGCCTTGAGCTGTCCATTACACCTTTTAAATCAGCCAGTTCGGATATTGAAATTTCTTTTTCCCCTTTAACAAGCACGTCCAAGTCGGAAGTTTTTTCGTGAGTCCCTTTTACCCGTGAACCGTAAAGATAAAAAGAGTATTTATCTTTATAGGGGGAAAGAATTTTTATTAAAATTTTGTATTCCTCATCAGTAACTCCCAAAAACATTTATTCCCCGAGTGCCTTTCTCAATTCGTCCCTTAAAAAGATTGTATCGGCGAGTAATTGATCAAATCAGATAAGAAAAAGAGAGAATTGGGTCTTAACAATTTGCATTAAGTCTGTTTATAATGTAAAATATACTATATCAAAAGAGGTAGAAATCGATGAAAAAGAGGTTAATTGCAACGTTGGCGTTGCTTATTGTTACACAGAGTTATGCGTTAGCAGGAAAGGATTTTGATATGCTGGAAAAGATAAACAAGCCCGATGACGTTAAGGTTTTGAACGTAAGCCAAATGGAAGAGTTGGCAAGCGAGATACGACAAGGTATTTTGAACCATTCAAACACAATAGGCGGACATGTAGGTCCCGATTTGGGGATTGTGGAGGCGACGATTGCACTCCATTACGTGTTTAATTCCCCTAAGGATAAGATTGTATATGACGTTTCGCACCAAATATACCCGCACAAGATGTTGACGGGCAGAAAAGAAGGGTTTATCGGGAAAATTGATCCTAAGATTACGGGGTATTCCAACCCCGCAGAGAGCGAACACGACTTTTTCGTGGTCGGGCATACTTCGACTTCGTTGAGTCTTACGACAGGCATGGCAAAAGCAAGAGATTTGAACGGCGAAAAGTATAACGTGATTGCACTAATCGGGGACGGCTCTTTGTCCGGCGGGGAAGCTCTTGAAGGGTTGAGTAACGGTGCCGTTTTGGGAAGTAACTATATTATAATCGTAAACGACAACGATATGTCGATTGCTCCGACAAACGGCGGGTTGTTCAAGAACCTTGCGGAATTAAGGGCAACCAAAGGTAAAGCCGAAAACAACCTCTTTAAAGCTATGGGGTATGATTACCTGTACGTGGAAGAAGGAAACGACGTTGAAAAACTTATCGAGGCGTTCAAGTCTGTAAAAGACTGCAAAAAGCCGACGGTTGTTCATATTCATACCCAAAAAGGTAAAGGCTACAAGCCTGCCGAAGAAAACAAAGAGTTTTATCACTGGATGTTACCGGGATTTTTGGACGCAGAGGCAGTCGCAGCACCGCAGCCGGAAACTTACACTTCGTTGACGACTGATTATTTATTGGAAAAGAAAAAGAGTTGCAAAAACCTGCTTGCGGTCTCGCCCGCAACTCCCGGGGCAACAGGGTTTACACCCGAGTTTAGAGAAAAAATGGGCAAAAACTACGTTGATGTGGATATTGCGGAACAGCACGCCGTCGGGTTCGTGTCAGGTGCTGCCAAAAACGGTGCAAAACCCGTGCTTGCGGTTTTAAGCTCTTTTATTCAACGTTCTTACGACCAGTTATCACAGGATTTGGCTTTAAATAATGCCCCTACAACAATTCTTGTTTATTGGGGTGCGATTTCCGGCATGGATATGACGCATCTTGGGGTCTTTGATATTCCGTTGATAAGCAATATCCCAAATATTGTATACCTTGCACCGACGACAAAGGAAGAATACCTTGCAATGCTTGATTGGTCGGTTGAACAGTATAAATATCCCGTTGCAATAAGGGTGCCGTTCGGGGATGTTGTTTCGACGGGCAAAAAAGATACGACCGATTATTCAAAAATTAATACCTTCAAGATGACCAATAAGGGCGAAAAAGTTGCAATCATCGGGGCGGGAAATTTTTATCAGCTTGCAGAAGACGTTCAAAAAGAAATCAAGGCAAAACTCGGGATAGATGCAACCCTTATAAATCCTGTATATTTAAGCGGGGTGGATAAGGATATGCTTGAAGGGTTGAAAAAAGACCACAAAGTTGTGATAACCTTGGAGGACGGCGTCTTAGACGGCGGGTTCGGCGAAAAGGTTGCAAGGTTCTATGGTGCTTCCGATATGAAGGTGCTTAACTACGGTGCAACAAAAGAGTTTACCGACCGAGTCCCGACGGAAGAGCTTTACAAACGCTTCCGCTTGACAAAAGAACAGATTACGGAAGATGTTTCGGAGATTATCGACTAATTGTTACGTTGGCGGGTTCGATGAAAACGTCGAACCCGACTTTGTGGTGTGGTGAATTTTTTAGTTTGCCCCCTCACCCGTGGCAGTAAGCCTCATCCTTCGGCAATTGCCACTGCCCTCTCCTGCATATCGATTTTGTTTTTGGTTAAATAGAAACAGAAAGTCAGTGA
>CAMAML010000087.1 GCA_945836835.1 uncultured cyanobacterium
GGGTGAAAACCGTTTGCTGGTTGAAATTCCCGGGGAAACCGATTTGCAGAAAGCGAAAACTTACATCGGTGAAACGGCACAATTAGAGTTTAAAAAACCGGGGAAAGACAAGGACGGAAACCCTATTTGGATTGAGTCGGGACTTACGGGAAGCGACCTTACAAAATCGACTTTAACGACCGACTCGACAGGACAATGGGTTGTCGGCTTAGACTTCAACGCCGAAGGGGCAAAGAAGTTTGCCGAATTAACCAAAGCGCTTGTCGGGCAGGAAATGGCAATTTTCTTCAACGGAGAATTGCAATCCGCACCGAGAATTAACGAACCGATATACGGCGGAAAAGCTCAGATTACGGGCGGCGGCGACAGCGGGTTCAAAATGGAAGAGGCTCAGGAAATGGTTAACCTCTTGAACGCAGGAGCTTTACCCGTCCCTGCTAAAATCGTCGAAGAAAACACGGTCGGAGCAACTCTTGGGGCTGACAGTATCGAAAAATCCAAAATGGCGGGCATTATCGGTTTAGGGTTCGTTATGATATTTATGGTTCTGATATACAGAGTTCCGGGAATTATTGCGGATATTGCACTTATTATATACAGTATAATTCTTTTTGCACTGTTCAAGGCAATCCCTGTTACGTTGACGTTGGCGGGTATTGCGGGCTTTATTCTTTCGATAGGGATGGCGGTTGACGCTAACATCCTTATTTTTGAGAGAATGAAGGAGGAATTGAAAGCTGGCAGAAACCTGTTTACCGCAATCAATTCGGGTTTTGACAGAGCATTTACGAGTATTTTCGACTCAAACATGACAACAATTATAACCTGCGTAATCCTTTATATGCTCGGAACGAGTATCGTTAAAGGGTTTGCGCTTACGCTTGCAATCGGTGTATTGGTTTCAATGTTCTCGGCAATCACGATTACAAAGAACTTTATGCACTTAGTGTTCGGCACGGGGTCGTTGAAACACCCTGAATTGTTTGGTTTGAAGAAGTCCGAAATCGGGCAGGGCTTTACGGCGTCCGAGACAAAACGAGAAAATGCACGTTTCGGGATTTTGGACTAAGGAAATGAGGTAACAAGAAATGACAGATAAAGATTTGAACATAAATACGGATAGAAACTTAAATCCGCAATCAAAAACAAACCTAATCACCTCAAGACACATCATAGACATCGTAAAATACAGGGTTGTATGGCTTTGTATAACGGCTTTGTTGTTGTTGCCGGGGATTTGCGGGCTGATTTATGCAGGGGTTAAGAACCCGCACCACATCCCCTTGAAGGTAGGCATTGACTACACGGGCGGAACGATTTTGCAATACGGGGTTCAAGAGGACGTGGACAGCAGCGACCTTGGAAAAATCAGGAGCGGTTTGGAAAAAATCGGGGTAGATAACCCGAATATTCAGATTATTCACGCAAATGTGGAAAATCAGGCAAAAGACGAAAATATCAAGAACATTATTTCGATAAGAACAAAGTTTATCGGGGAAGAAACAAACACGACAAGCGAGATTACGAACTCGATTTCACAAGACTTCCAAAACCCGAAATTAATGTCCGTAAGCTCGGTCGGACCTACATTGGGTAAAGAGTTGTTCAAAAACTCGCTGATAGCTTTGACTTTGGCGTTCTTGGGTATTATTATGTACCTTACGATAAGGTTCAAGTTTGACTATGCACTGGCTGCAATTTTGGGTATAGCCCACGACGTACTCTTTGTAGTAGGAGCGTTTGCGCTTTTGGGAATTTTCAAGGGCGTTGAGATTGACGGCTTATTTATCACGGCAATTTTGACGGTAGTCGGTTTTTCCGTCCACGACACGATCGTTGTGTTCGACAGGGTTCGTGAAAACTTGAGATATTATTCAAAGAAAATGTCGTTTGGCGAAATTATGAATGCGTCGGTAAACCAAACTCTTGCAAGAAGTATCAACACCTCGTTATCAACCTTGATAACGCTTTTGGCACTTTATTTCTTCGGCGGGGTAACGACAAGAGATTTCGTCCTTGCGATGATATTGGGTATCGCAATCGGAACTTGGTCGA
Organism: uncultured cyanobacterium; assembly: GCA_945836835.1. Taxonomy (GTDB): domain Bacteria; phylum Cyanobacteriota; class Vampirovibrionia; order Gastranaerophilales; family Gastranaerophilaceae; genus UBA1221. The sequence continues at coordinate 2,056 of CAMAML010000087.1, forward strand.
GCATATTCTTCTGCTCGGTTCTCGTAGAGTTCTGGGAAGATAAGAAAACCCAAAAAGTTGCTCAAAGAGCGTAGGTATAATAAAAGCCCTCTGTATAAATGCGGAGGGCTTTTTATTTCTTAAATTTGTTAAAATAAATTGGAAAAATTTTACCCGTTAAATTTTGCGGAAAACTCGTTTATTGTCCGTCCCTGATAGCCGGTCATTCCATTAACGAACGGATATCCTACGGTGTTCGGGTAAGCACTAAACCTTGCAAGAGTTTCATCAAATTGCCCCAATTTCCCGAGGTTCGGATTAAGAGAACCTCCCATTGTGCGTTCAAGAACTTCTTTACCATCAACATTTTTAATTCGCCCAAACTCAATGGCAACACCTCTTTGACCTGTCGGATCCGCTATTGTTCTGGAATACACTCCGTACCTATAATCCTTTACAAGGTTTGAGTAATCATTGTCCCCCAAATAATAGAAATTATCAGAACTATGATGATTGTACATTTTTTGTAAACGTTTTTCCGTAATTGTACCATTAATTGTTGTTACAGAGCGAGAACGAGCATTCCCCGTAACGTGATCGGCCGACCAAAGTGATCTTAAACCCCGACCATCGCTTGGAGCTCCGTTTCTCATATTAGTATATCTTGATTTTGAGGCTAAATCATGTAGTCCACCGGTACTTGAAAGATTTAAATAACGGGTTGTAGATGTTGTTCCGAAATTTTCCAAAAATTTTTCTTCAAGAGAAGCTATTCCGTTTCTGATTTTTACGTTTGAATAGCTATGTAATAATCCTCTGTGTTCTAATACAGAGAGAAGTTTTTCATTTGCTTCTCCGCCAATTTTTGATACATAAACCTTTGCCCCTTGAATAACTCTAATAGGTGAAATTGCCATAAACATTTTCCTTTCTTTATTTTCTGACTTTCCTTTTGAAATATAATATATTTCCCTTACATATATATAAAGTATTCAGAATGAAAATAATTTTTGCAACAAAATAAATTTTTTACATTTTGTAATAATTCAGGTCCTGGCGAAATCGGATTAGCATTTGCAACATTTTTATTTAAGATTGTAAACTTTTTATAGGTTAACTGTCAAAAAAAATTTTTTAGTGTTTTAATTACCTCGTGCAAACTCGGATGATTGGAATAAGCGAACGGTTGTTGTGCTTGCGTCAAATAACGGGGAAATGTATTCAAGGCGTAAGGTAAATTTCGGGAAGGTAAAAGACTTGTGGTCTTGTCACAACGGCGTTGTTGAGGATTTTCGAAATGATGAGTTGCGGAGAAAGTATATAGCACGAGTCGCAAAATACAAAAAGCATTAATTAGAATAATCGGGGCAGTTCTTCGGAACCGCCCCGACCTTAAAACCTTACCGTCAGTCGCCTCAAACCGACTATAAAATAGCACCTTTCGGAACAACCGTAATCCCGTTTGTCGAGACGTGGAACCCTCGGCGTTCGTCTTCTGCCCTGTCGTAACCTATTCTTGTATTTGGAGGGATTACGACGTTTTTGTCGATGATGGCACGGCGTATTCTCGAGTAACGTCCGACGGAAACGTTTTCCATCAGGATACTTTCGTACACTTGAGAGTAACTGTTAATCCTTACTTTTGGTGAAAGTATGCAACGGGAAATGCTACCGCCCGAAACGATACAGCCTTCGGACACCATGGAGTTTGTCGCCATACCTACACGGTTACCTTCTTCCCAGATGAATTTTGCGGGCGGGTAATTGTAATTAAACGTTCTGAGCGGCCAATCTTTTGAGTAGATATTCAGCTCCGGAGTTGCAGAAAGAAGATCCATATTTGCCTGCCAGTATGCATCGATACTTCCTACATCACGCCAGTAGCCTCTTTCGGCGTCCGTCATGCCTGCAAACTCGTTATCCGCAAAGTTGTATACGTAAATCGGTTTCCCTTCGTTTAACAACATCGGGATTACGTTTTTGCCAAAGTCGTGGTTGGAGGTTTCGATTTTGGCATCACGTTCAAGTGCATCGAGCAAAATATCTTTGTTAAAAATATAGTTACCCATTGACGCAAGGCACATATTCGGGTTTCCGGGGATTGAACGTGGCTTTTCTTTAGGTTTTTCGACGAAGTTTACGAGCTTCCAATTCTCGTCGACTTCCATAATCCCAAACTCGGACGCCTCTTCTATCGGGATTGGGATACCCGAAATCGTTAACTCCGCATGTTTTTCTTTATGGAAATCGAGCATTTGAGAAACGTCCATTTTATATATATGATCACCCCCGAAGATACAAACGTAGTCGGGATCTTCATCTTTTATGTGAAACTCGTTTTGATAAATCGCATCGGCGGTTCCCCTGTACCAATCCTGTCCCGTACGCATTTGAGCCGGTGCAAGATCGACGTACTGGTTCAAAAAAGGAGACAGCGCCCACCCACGGGTGATGTGCTTGTTTAAAGAGTCCGACTTGTACTGGGTCAAAACTTTAATCTTGAAAAATCCCGAGTTGATAAAGTTGTTCAAAACAAAATCAATAATCCTGTAACGCCCGCCAAACGGGACAGCAGGTTTTGCACGGTCTTTTGTCAGCGGTAGCAAACGTTTTCCCTCACCGCCGGCTAAAATCATAACTAACGCATCATCGATTGACATATAAACCCCACTTTCCTTTTCTTATATACCTAATATACAACAAACTAAAATTTTGAGCAATCGGAAAAATATTTTTTTTGAAAAATTTATCCGTAAATTTTTTTCAAGATGAAAATATCGTTTTCGCTCGGAGTTGATATGTTCTTTTGGTGCGGAACGTACATTATATCGTCGACTTCGACCCCATGCCCAAGCCCCATGGCATGCCCAAATTCGTGCATAATCGCACAATAAATGCTTAAATCCGTCGTAACTTTTCCCAAAAACTCGTTTTCTAACCCTATTTCTATCGAGATTTTGTTGATTACGTTTCCGACGACGCTCACGTACTTGCACATGCCCTCATACACTCGCCCGACCTTAACCCAACGGAGGATGATGTCCGCCTCCTGCGGCGTTTTTACCTCAAAAAATTGAAGATTTATTCCGTTTGATTTCAAAACCTCGTTCCAACTTGATATTGCCCTCTGAACTTGAGAATACATAAAATTTTTGTCTGACACGGGAGCGGTAATCGGGGTTATAAAAACCTTTACCAAACTTTTTTGCCAACGACAAAGCTGTCCTCTGATCTTTGAATTTTCTATATATTGATTAATTTTTGCCGAAATCGCCATATTTCATATTTAACACAACCCTAAAAAAATTGCTATCGACCAAACCTTGTAATTTTGCGGGCTGATTTTGGGGCAGGGAATTTTTTGAGGGGAATTTTTCTTGCGAAAAGCGGGAAATTTTCTTTTGTTTATTGTAAGATTAAACTATGATTACGTTCGACAGTCTTACGCTAAAAGCGTTCACAAAAGAGAATACAGAGTTTATGACGGGTGCGAGGATACAAAAAATTCAACAGCCGACAAGGCGTGATTTTGTGTTTACGCTGAGGAATTGTGGCGAGAGCCGAAAACTTTACGTAAACATTAACCCGCAAATTTATCATATGTGCTTTATGTCCCCTAAAAACGAGGAGAGAAGGCGTATTGTTATCCCGCAAAAACCGCCGATGTTTTGCATGCTTTTGAGAAAATATCTTGAAAACTCAAAGATTTACAAGGTTTCTCAACCCGAGGGGGAACGGATTTTTGAGATTTATGCCCAAACATACAACGAGCTTAACGAAAAAATTTACCTCTGCCTTGCGGTCGAACTTATGGGCAAACACTCGAACGTAATCCTTTATAACACCTCAAACGGGCTGATTTTAGGATGTGCTCACAATGTCGGGGCAGAAAAAAGCCGAGAGAGGGAAGTCTCGGGAACCTTGCCGTACGTGTATCCGCCAAAACAGGATAAAGCAAGTATTTTGGACTAT
>CAMAML010000088.1 GCA_945836835.1 uncultured cyanobacterium
ATTTTTAATCGAATTTGAGGCAAAAATAAAATCTTTATTTTATAAGGGTTTTAGGCGTATTAAACAAAATATTGTAACGAGATTGGAAAAAGTTCCTCAAAAAATATGGTAATTTTATATTTTAGGATTATTATATTTGTATAAGTCGAAATTCTTAAAACGACTCAGGCTTATGGGAGAAATTAAACAAATACAAGGGATATAAATTCTCGGTCGATTATTTTTCGGTTGAGAAGGGAATAAGGTTTAAAGTTAATGTAAATCCTTTTTGTTTCAGAAATGAAATACCGGACCTGCAAAAGCGGAGTCCGTTTTTTTTATGTTACAATACGAGTATGAAAGTTTTCTACACGTATTTATCGGAAGCGGAATGCAAAAACATGAAAAAGCCCGAACTTAAGCGGTTTCAGTCTCGTGCGGGATATGCTCTGACGGATTATATCGCCAAGAATTTTTACGGCGTGCAAAACACCGACCTTATTATCAGAAACAACAAGCCCGAATTTCAAAACTCGTCGCTTTGTTTTAATATTTCTCATTCAAATAACCTTGTTGCTGTAGCTTTTGACAAATACCCGCTCGGGCTTGACATAGAATTGATTAAACCTCGGGATTTGAGGCAACTTTCCGCAAGGTATTCGATAACATTTAATAATGATGAAGAGTTTTACGAATTTTGGACAAATTTGGAGGCGGAAATCAAAATTCAAGCGGAGGTTAAGCACCGATACACCAAAAAACTTACGCCTGACTATATGATGACGTTGTTGTCCGCAAATGAAGTTTTTTTTGATAGAATACCGACGGTTAAAATCCCTCTTCCAAGACTAGAGCTTCAAGAAGTTTAAGTTTTTCTTCTCCGTCGCTTTCAAAATAAATTCTCAGTAACGGCTCCGTGCCGCTCGGTCGAACCAAAATCCAACTATTGTCGTCGTCAAGGTAGAGCTTAACCCCGTCTTGAAGGTCGACTTTCTTAACCTTAAACTCCCCTATTTGCGTTTTCGCTCCAAATTTGTCCAATACGGGCTTGATTAAATCGATGCTTTCAAGTTTTTTGTCAATCCTGTCGTTAAAAAATTTGCACCCCGCAAAGTCAAACAGTTCTTGCTGAAGTTGAACAAGCGATTTTTCTGCGTACGCCATAGCCTCTAAGATGAGCAGGTTTGCAAGAATGCCGTCTTTTTCGGGGATATGACCTTGAATACTCAGCCCGCCGCTTTCTTCACCGCCGATAACGGGGTTATGTTTCCTCATAGCTTCCCCGACATGCTTAAAACCGACGGGGGTTTCCACGACCTCGACACCCGATTTTTCGGCAACCTTGTTCAACAAAAGGCTTGCCCCGACTGTTTTGACTAATGCACCGTTTAGACCTTTGTTTTTGGTAAGGTGGAGCAATAGTATTGCGATAATTTCGTTTGGCGATACGTAATCTCCTTCTTCGTTAATAACCCCGAACCTGTCGGCGTCTCCGTCGTTTGCAAACCCGACGGAATTTGGAGTTGTCTTAACTTTTTCGATTAAGTCTTGCATATATTTAGGTTTCGGGTCCGGCATGCCTCCGCCAAAATTTGTGTCGTGGTGCATGTTTATCGAGGAAAATTTTATCCCGTGACGGTTTAGCAATTCGTCGAAATACCCGATACTTGCCGAATAAAACCCGTTATAAATAATGTTTGTATTTTTAAGTTCTTTTATTTTGTCAAAATTGATTAAACTTTCAAGGTGCTTGTCGTATGCGGGTTGAAAATCGTACAATTCAACGCTTCCGCCCGCTTGCGGAGGAACTTCTTTGCCCAAATTTTCCATCAATTCATCCGTAATTTCGCTTGTTGCGGGGCCTGCGTAATCAGGGATAAACTTTATCCCCAAATATTCGGGCGGATTGTGGGAGGCGGTAAACATAACGGCACAGGCGTTCAAAAGTTTTGCATTATACGCCAAGACGGGCGTCGGGATAATTTTGTCGCTATATAGAACTCTAAACCCCGATTTTGCAAAAATATCCGCACACTGTTTGGAAAACACGTCCGCCATATTTCTCGGGTCGTAACCGATTATTATAAGTTTTTCCGTCCCGTAGTTGTCTTTTACGTATTTTGCTATCGCTTTTGTACATATTTCAACGTTTTCCTCCGTGAAATCTTCGCCGACTACGGCTCTCCAGCCGTCTGTTCCAAATTTTATCTTTCCCATTTCTTCTCCTTGAAATTTATCTCTTAGTTCTACATATACCCTAAAAATACCCGTGTGTAAATATGGGACGGATTATGAAATAAATTCAATAAGTTTCGAGAGGTCTTTGTTCCACTTGCCGTACCAGTTTTTCAGGATAACATCCGCGGGCGAAATGCCTTCTAACGTGTAACTTTTGATGTAGTCCAAAAACTTTTCTTCGCCCAAGTTTTGTGCGATAAGAGATTTTTCGGCAATATAGAGAATTTCTTTGGCAAAATCTTTTACGTAATATTTGCCGAATTTTGTGTTCAGGGCGGTTTTTGGGACGTTGTATCTCAATTCGTTCAACTCGTTTAAGGTTATACCGTTAAGAAGTTCCTCGATTTCGGCCATGGCGTTGTCGCCGTAGAGGATACCTTTGTAGATTGCGAGCATTGAATAAGGTGCGTCTTTACTTCCGCAGTCGTGGTTTCTGACCTCAATAAAGTTTCTGAGTCGGACTTCGGGGAAGCATAAATTTGCCTGAAGAAGGTAATCGTCCATTTCGGGGTAAAACTCGTTCTTTCCGCCAATCATAAACTCTTTAAAATCGAGTTTGCCGCCAAGGCTAATCGGGCAGCCGCCACGGTTGATGAATATCATCGGGGTTTCCGTAACCCGTGAGATATAGTCGTCAAAGGTTTCATCGGATTTAAAGTCCGTATAAAATCCGCAACGGTCGTTGTCGGTGTTCAGCCAGCTTAAAGCTCTAAACGACTTGTAGCCCGTATCGACCCCGCCACGGATAGGTGAGTTTGCAAACATTGCGGTCATAAAGGGCGAGAGCATATTTGCGATTTTGAATTTTTGCATGGCGTCCGGTTCGCTTTCAAAATCGAAAGTTCCCTGTATCCCGGCGGTTTCTCTCATCATTACGTCGGACAAAATCCCCCAGAGGTATTTTGCCATAACCTCGTAACGCCGTTTTGGGATGAGGTTTATGGTTTTGTTTGTGGAAAGCGGTGAAACGCCGTAATTTAAAAGAGTTATCCCCATTTGATTTAAAATTGGTGTAATTTTTTCGTCCAAACTTTCGGCGTATTTTTTCAGGTCGGCAATTTTTTTCTGAGGTTTTATACTAAATTCCACCTGACATCCGGGTTCAAGCGTTATGGTGTTATGCCCCTGTTTTAATCCGATTATGTTAAAGTCGTCGGTTATGTAGTCCCAATTTTCTTCTCGTGCAAAGGCTCTTAAAAATTCATATATGCCGTTTTGTTCATAGTAATCCGCCGCTTTAAAGGTTTTGGATTTAACGGGTAGGCGTTCGTATTCCAACCCGACTTCAAAATCCGACTTGTTTTTTTTGCATCCCGAGGTGTAAATTTCTTTTATATCGGGATATTCGAGATATTTTTTTGTAGATACGGTACTCAACATGAACCTCCTGACACATATTATTATACCACCAATTAAAATATCAAAAAAAATTTTACGCAACATTCCCCTGCTTGTGGTATTATATTAAGTAAGATGAACTACTACGACAGAGCAAGATATTTCAGAACAAAAAAACGCCTCGGGCAAAACTTCCTGATAAACGGGGAAGTTATCCGAAACATACTTGATTATGCAAACGTAAATTCCGAAGATACTGTTGTGGAAATCGGTCCGGGTGTCGGGTTTGTGACGGAACAACTTGTAAAACGGGCAAAAAAAGTTATCGCAATCGAGCTTGACGAGGAGGCTGTAAAAGAGCTGAAAAAACTTGACGCTCCGAATTTAACGATAATTCACTCAGACGTTTTGAAAACGGATATTTCACTTTTATGCGAAGAAAAAATCAAGGTCGTCGCAAATATTCCATACTACATTACAAGCCCGATTATTGCTCATCTGCTCGGCGAAATCGACGATTTAAACAACAAAAATCGAAACAAGATTACGGAAATTTTGCTTATGGTGCAGGAAGAAGTCGCCCAAAGAATGGTTGCGGACGAAAAATCGCCTTCAAAACGTTACGGACTTTTGACGATGTTATCGCAGTTTTGGGCGGAAGTCGAAATTAAACAGCTTGTCGGGCGAAAATCTTTTTACCCCGCACCAAAAGTCAATTCGGCACTTATCCACCTGAAGGTCAGGGAAAAACCGCTCTTGGAACTGAAAGATTATACGCATTTCAGAAAAACCGTAAAGGCGGCGTTCTCGCAACGAAGAAAGACCCTCAAAAATTGCCTTGTCCAAAACGGGTTTGATAAAGAAAAAGTCCAAAAGGTTATGAACGCTCTTGATTTAGACGACAATATCAGGGGCGAAAAGCTCTCTATAGCTCAGTTTGGCGAACTTTCGGAGGGACTGATCAGTGAAAACGATTAAGGTCAAATGTCCCGCAAAGATTAATTTAAGCCTCAAAGTCCTAGGTAAACGTCCCGACGGGTTCCACGACATTGAAAGCGTCATGCAGGCAATTAATTTGTACGACTATCTAACGGTTTCGGTCGAGCCGAGCGAGAAGTTAGAGATTGAACTTAGCGGAACGAGTGACAAAATCCCTTACGACGAAAAAAATCTTGTTTGGAGAGCTGCGGTTTTGTTTTTTGAAAAAGCAGGCATGGGGCAGAATTTCAAGGTAACGGCATTCATCGAAAAAAATATCCCCGTTGAGGCGGGGCTTGCGGGTGGAAGTACGGACGGTGCGGGCATGCTGTATGCCCTGAACGAACTTTTTGAGAAACCCTTAACACGGGAAGGGCTTCACGAACTTTGTGCAAAATTAGGTTCGGACTTGAACTTTTGCCTCGAAGGCGGTCGTAAGATGACGACGGGAAGGGGCGAAAAACTCCAAAATATACCGTTTGAAGAGTTTTCGGTATCTCTTGTCAAACCGATGAATTTTGGGATAAGTGCAAAAGAGGCTTACACAAAGTTTTCCGCAAAAAAAGAACTTAATGCACTCGGGCAGGAAGATTTTGTAAACGATTTGGAGTGGGCGGTAATCGAGGATTACCCGGAGTTGCAAAAGATTAAGCAGGCGTATCCGAATGCGCTTATGTCGGGTTCGGGACCGACTTATTACGCCGTCGGGACGGATTTTTCGGCAGACGGCAACTTTCCGGGCGGAGACCTTACGGACGGTGATTTCATAATTATAAACGGGCTTAAATCAATCCCTGACGGTGTCGGTGTGGTTGAGTAGTGATAAATTTTTATTCTGTGACTTCCTGCAGACAATCCGTGGAAAGTGTCACTTCTCTGATAAAACATAGTCGCTGAGATGCCAACTACAACATCGGTTTCAAAAATTTGCCCGTAGCGGATTTTTTGCATTCGGCGACTTCTTCAGGTGTTCCCTGAACAACAATCTGTCCGCCGTTGTCCCCGCCTTCAGGTCCTAAGTCAATGATATAATCCGCAACCTTTATCAAGTCAAGGTTGTGTTCGATTATCAAAATGGTGTTGCCCTGATCCGCAAGTTTTTGGATAATTTTAATCAGCTTGTCCAAATCGTACCAGTGCAGACCGACCGACGGTTCATCAAGCAGATAAAGGGTTTTGCCCGTAGAACGCTTGTTAAGTTCCGACGCAAGTTTAATCCTCTGTGCCTCCCCGCCCGAAAGCGTCGTCGAACTTTGACCGAGTTTTATATAATCCAATCCTACGTCGTTTAAGGTTTGGAGCTTGTTTTTAATCTTTGGAATGCCGTCAAAAAATTCCAGAGCCTCTCTTACACTCATATCCAAAACATCGGCGATGGATTTTCCCTTGAATTTAACCTCCAAAGTTTCGTGGTTGTAACGTTTCCCGCCACAGACAGGGCATTTTACGTAAACGTCCGAGAGAAAATT
>CAMAML010000089.1 GCA_945836835.1 uncultured cyanobacterium
CAAGAAGGAATATAACCAATTCCGACTGGATAAAAAAGGAAGGGCATAACATAAAGCTCATTAACCTTGCGGGGTTAGGCAACGGAAACAAATCACCCGAAACGGGTAAATTTATGGACTGGTTAAGACAGTTGTTAATCCTTCCGACGGGGAATTTGGAAAGCAACATCCTTAACACGACGATTTATTTAATCCCGTTTCATCCACGGGAATTTGGGTGTGCGTATTTGCCTAAAAGTTCCGAAGTGAGCGAAAAACTTTACGACGAATACCTTGGCGAAATGGTCGGAATGGACGCTAAAAAACAGGTTCAAATATTTATTGAAATGGCACAACTTGCGGGACATCCCGTAATTTACGATATTCTGCCGCAGACGGGACGGTTCTCAAAAGCGGTTTTGTCAAACCCTTATATCGCAAGATGGTTTGATATTCCGCAGCTCGAAAGAGAATATAAGAGCAAAATCTCAACCGTTGCCGAAAGCCTCAAAGGGGCATACGACCCTGAAGACGTTGACGCCATAAAAAATATTTACCTCCAATCCCAACACGGTTCGGCAGGTTCGCTCACCGAAAACTATCAGGCACTTTTTGACGTTTTCGATAAAGAAATGATGGAATTCAAAAAACAGCTCTGTAACGAAATGTGCAACCGCAAAACTCAAGAAGAATTGAGCAAACGCGTTGCGTCTTTGATTGGTACAATAGAAGGGTTTCAGCCGAAACAAATTTTGACGGAAGCCGATATTACAAAACAGGGTGAACTCATTCAGGCACTGATAAAAGAAGGTTTGTGGTCGGTTCCGGGCGGGGCGTGGTGTTCCGCGGGCGTTCCCGTCTACGACAAGATGAGCGACGGCGGGGATTATCCGACATTCAAGCATTACGACTACAAGGGTGAAGATGTTACCCATTTTGCAAACCTTGACTGTCAAACCCCTTATTTCTTTGCGTTTTTGGAAAACGGCGGGTACAACAAGCCCGTTATCAAGTATTTTATCGACGCCATGAAACAACTCCAAGAGGAATACAATTTTGACGGGTTCAGAGTGGATCACATCGACCACGTAGTTGACGCGGTTTCAGAGGCGGCAGGTGTACCTATAAGCTACAGGGCGCCGCGGCTTGTGTTGAACAAGTTAAACTCCGAGATGAAAAGCAGAGTCCCTTATTTTGCAACCCTTGCCGAATATATGCTCTGGGATAGCCACTTCAAGGAATACCACAAAGATATGAAATTTGACCTGTTGTGGGGGAATGATATTGTTTCTCAACAGGAAAAAAATCCCGAAAAGATTATGGAAGATAACCAAACTTTGACGAATTATAACGTGGACTTAAAGGGGCATGATTATCTTTCGATTTTGAAGGCGTATAACAATCAAGACGGTGAGTTTAGAGAAATAGACCAGTATCCGGGGCAGTTGTCGGCAAACGGTGCTTTGTTCAAGTGGGCAAAATACAAACTTCTTCCGGGCGGAAAATTTGCTCAAAGACCCGTTCTTTATATCGACGGGGACGAAAGTTTTACCAAACGCGGGATTGAGAAAGTTATCGGCGAAGAAGTTTCAATGGTAAGAGAAGATAACGATGAATTTTTTGCAAAATTTGACGCTATTGACAGGTTCGTAAAAAGCCACCCGATAATAACGGAGGGCGAAGCTCAAATAATGGTTCAAGAAGACGACGGGTTCGTGGTATGGCTTATTTCCCGAGAACCGCAAAAGAAAGCATTTTTGGTTGCGGCAAACTACAAGTATCCGACCGAGTTTGTCACAACCCACAAAGACGGCGGTTGCGAACAAAACTGGATCAAAGGTCAGCCGATACGTAACAAGAAAATTCAACTGCCGACTGATTTCAAAATCAAGGCGGAATACGTTTATAACGGAAACCGATTTGTTGCAACGAAATGGGAAGGTTCTCCAAACGAGCTTGAGTTTAGGGAATTAGACCCTGCTCAGTTCAAAATTTTCTCGTTGGAAAAATAGTATTAAGAGAGAGAGGGTAAGATAGCGGATGTCCGAATTTCGGACATCCGTATTTTTAGTTTTTCGTCGTAAATGCAGCCCCCCCTAGTGTTGAAATTGGCGGTAAATATTTGTTTTTGTGCCTCAGTTTACAATATCGTCCCGTTTTTTACTGCTTTTTGTGATAATCAACTTTTCCCGCTCAATGGTGTATTCTACCATATCGGTTTTGGGGTTGACCTTCAAGAGGTCTAAAATAGTGGCATTAAGGCACAACGCCCAACCGTTTCCGTTTCTCATTAATTTTCTGTCCATACCTATACCCTTACATTTAACTTGACAATATCATATTAAATTTGTATAATAATTTCTAGAATTACATATAATGGTTGAATGTATGTACGAAAAAATTGCCGTGTTAAAGTAATTAAGTTACTAAGTTTTATCGGGCAATCTTCACTTGCACGACGTCAAAATAACCGTAAAACTAAATAACAAAAAGAAAAGGAGGTTCATAAATGAACAGAAAAGTAAAAATTAAAAACGCTTTTACCCTTGCAGAGGTTCTTATCACCCTAGGCGTAATCGGGGTAGTTGCGGCGGTGATAATGCCGACGTTAGTCACGAATGTTCAAGAAAGAGTGAGGAAAGAACAGGTTAGGACGGTTAGATATAAGTTTACTAAAGCGACCGACAAGATGAATTCACTCGGTAAAATCGGGCGGTATGACACAACCATGGATTTTGTAAACGAACTCAAAAAACACATGAGTATAGCTCAAATTTGCGAGAACGGAGAACTTGATAAATGTTGGCCGAGTGCGACAATCAACGCATATTCAGGCATGGGCGCAAATGCAACAACAGCTACCTACAACCCGAAAAACCTCAAAACAGGAACGGATTTAATGGCGTTGGCAATCGGAACACGTGATACCGAAACTGTCGGGATAGTCACAGGTGACGGTGTTCCGATGCTTTTGGTGTATTCACCTGTATGTTCGGGATTTGACGAAGCAAAGACTTACACATGGTCAGTTGAGAACGGAAAACCCGTCACAAACGCAACGACAAACTGCGTTAGTGCAATTTTTGACATAAACGGAATAAAAGGTCCTAACAAAATAGGACAAGATGTCCGCACTCTCAATTCTGTTTTTGGTTCTGTAAACCTCCAAACGGCATACACACCTGCGGATGTTGCAATTTGTGAAAACATGAAGAAAAAATACGGGTTTCAATACTGTAACGGAGAGCACACAGTAGCAGGTAACGACTACTGGGTTGGAGCAATGGCGGCATGCGACAAACTGGGATTACATTTACCTAGTTTCCAAACCCTTGCGGTTCTTGCGACATCAAGATACGCTGATCCTACAATCGGACCTTATACAGCACTATTCGGACCAAGCTACGGCGATTGCAGAGAATGGATTAAAACCACCTGGGGTTCAGAGCATTACTACTTCTCAGAAGCTGAAATTCGTTGTCAAGCAGCTATCAATATCTCAGATGAGCAAGCCAAATCAGCTTACAAAGTCCAAGACGGTATCTACTGGTCGAGTTCGGAGTCTACGGCTACTGGCGCGTACGTCCGGTACTTCCACTCAGATTACAGTTATTGGCACAGGGGCACCAGTCGTGATTACAGCATCATCAAGTCGTTGTGCGTAGGTGATTAAAAAGTTTTACTTTTGTATCTTTTTTATGTTTTATGTTATTTATTTTGAACGCCTTATTAGACCTCCATTAAAAGGCGTTTTTATTTTTCTATAACGAGGAGTGGAGAACCTTGTACCCCTTCGTCTCCGTTCAAAAGCGGACTATGTCCGCCGTCTCCACACAAGAGTAGCCTTCGGCTAAACCTTCACAAGCGTAGTGAACTTATGCATAACAGTCTCACACATAAAAGTAGCCTACGGCTACCCGTTCAAGAGTGGACTATGTCCGCTACTTTTGCGAAATCATTTTTGTCAGGATATTTTTTGCGGTCTTTAATTGGACATCATCACGGTTGCGAAGGTTCTTTTCCGTAAACTGAACCTCTACATCAGGTTTTATGCCTTTTTTGTTGATGTCCGTTCCCGCAGGGGTGAGGTATTTTGCGACGGTTAGGTTCAGCCCCGTTTCGTTTTCAAGCGGGATAATTCTTTGAACCATGCCTTTGCCAAAGGTTGTCGTACCGACGAGTTTTGCTCTGTGGTAATCTTTCAAAGCACCTGAAAGAATTTCGCTGGCACTTGCACTTCCTCCGTCAATTAATACGACAAGCGGTTTATCTATCTCAAAATCGTTTTCTTGTGCCTGAATATCGTATTTGTAACCGTTACGCCCGACGATACTCACGATTTTTCCGTTCGGGATGAAGAGGTTTGCGATAAAAACGGCGTTCGGCAACAATCCGCCCGTATTTCCCCGCAAATCTATGACCAAACCTTCCGTATTTTTGGTTTTTTCTATGGCTTCCAAAAACTCGTTTGGGGTCGTCGAGCCGATAAAACTCGTAATCTGGATGTAGCCGATTTTGTTTTCGACCGAACTTTTTACGGTCTTAATCTTGATTTCTTTTCTCATAATCCGTTTGGTAAATTTGTCGGAGTTTCTGAGGATTGTAAGCTGAACGAATGTGTTTTCGGGGCCTCGGACGAGGTTTGCGACCTCGGAGACGGAAAGCCCGCCCGCGTCTTTGCCGTCGATGTCCAAGATTATGTCACCCGCTTGAAGGTTTGCACTCTGTGCGGGGGTGCCTTCAATAACGTTTACGATATGAACTTTTCCCGCATTTGTTGCGATGTTAACACCGATACCCGTAATTTTGGAGTTTATGGAAGTGTTTTGGTCGTTGTAATCCTGTTTGCTCATAAACCTTGAATAAGGGTCATCAAGACTTGCGAGCATGGTTTCTATTGCTACTTTGGCGTCCTCGTCGTTTTTGATTTTGCCGTCGTAGCGGTCTTTCCACCTGTTCCAGTTTTGGTTGTTCATTGTGGCATCGTAGTAATTTTCTTTTACGATTTTCCAAACGTTGTCGACAAGTTTTTCGGACGAAACGTGCTTGTGGTTAACCATTTCGGTATTTTCGATGTACTCGGCATTGTTCACGTTCATAAACACCTTGTTCAGAGCGAACAGGGTTACGAGTGAAATTATAAATATGTATAGCTCTTTTCTCTTCATAACAGTATTAAACATCAAGGAATTTTAATAATCAATAGACTTTTAAATTAATTAAACGGGTAATAAAAATTTTTGCATGTTTTGAAAAAATTATGCAATCAGTTCTGTTATGTAACTTTGACCTTCATCTTTAAACTGTTCCAAATCCATAAATTGTTTGTCGGTACATCTCAATAATTTAGCAACTGTACCCGTGCTGAAATTCAAGTCAGAAAAATTATCATATACGACAACGCTTTGAAATTTTGTGTTTTTTTGCTTAAATTCCAAGCACGATGACACTACTTGAAGAGCTTTTACCGTATCTTTAACCCCAAAAAGGTAAATGTGTTTATTTTTTCCTCGAAAAGCGTAATCAACCTTATTTTCAGGGTATTCTTTAACCGGGATATAGTTTTTTTCGACGGGAATATTTTGAAATGATGACATAACTACGTCGGACAGAACATCATAGAATATATTTTTTTGTCTGTGCTTATCAAAATATTTAAGTCCCGAAATTTTACTTAAAGTTTCCGCAAAATGAAGGAAATTGGTATTCAAATTATCCAAAGTTGTTTCTAAGAAAATGTTCCCGTCCTCATCATTTAACGAGTTTTCTTTTAATATATCATTATATACTTTTTGGTTAGTAGGTGTGAGATTATCAAGGTAATAAGAGAGTTTCATCGCAGTTAATCCATAGTCGCAAAACCGCAAAGTTCCTTGTTGAGTTTCTTCCAAAAATATCTCTACCATATCACCGTCTTCATGAAAAAACGGTGCAAAAATTTGATAAATATTTGGTCTTTTTTCTTTTATCGTAATATCCGTATCAATATTTGTCTTTATATCTTCTATTGCAATCAT
>CAMAML010000090.1 GCA_945836835.1 uncultured cyanobacterium
GGCAATAATTTTCGACAAAAATTTTTTATTTAAATACAAGAGAGCTTAAACGAAGAGAGGTCAAAATGGCTAAGACAATTTTATTACCCGATAATGTTACGGATACTTACAAAAAAACTTCTATTGCGATTAGAAACATTGATATATCAAATAAACATGTAATAAAAAAATCGTTGGTGGAAATCATGAAACAGTCGTTCTTCCACGGCTCAAGCCTCTACGGGACGAATTTTATTGCATAAGTCGTTGGAAATAAGGATTAGGAATTTCGAAAAAAGGAATATTTTGCCGATAAGTTTTTATCGGCTTTTTTGTTATATTTCTTAATAATATGTTAAAGCATATATATATTGTGGTATATAACAAATATATAAGAACGGAGTTAGAGCTTTATGAATATCACAGGACTTAGTGCAAATATTTCTATGTGCTGTATGGACAGCGAATATGCTCGGATTATCAGAGAGTTGAGGGCGTACGGGATTGAGCCGAGCGGAAACAAGAGTACGGACAAGATGAAATTGGAGCAGGTTAAGCAGGCAAAACGGCAGGAAAATATTCAACAACCGCAGGCGGTTGAAAAAAGCGGGAAAACCGAAAAAGAAGGAGCGATTTCGTCAGAAGATACGGTAAAAGTTCAACTTGAACAACAGGCACAACAAATGTCCGGGGCAACTCAAGTCGCAAACCTTAACAAATACAAGCTGCTCGGGCTATTTTAACCCTATCCGCTCCCCCCAAAAAAATCCGCACCGCATTTCACGGCAATTAAAAAAGGTTTCATATAAACAGTTGATGAAATTTTTCCGCCAAAATATTACAATCTCGTTATAATGAGCGACTGTAAGATAGTTCCAAAACTAAAATTCAAAGGTCGTTGGCGTTCATACCAAGGGCAGGTTTTGCATGAACTTGATTTTCACTTAAAAGACAGCAAGCTGAACATTGTGGCGGCGCCCGGGGCGGGGAAAACCACGCTGGGGATTGAAGTTTTGTTGCGGTTAAAACAGCCGACACTCATCCTTGCCCCGACAATAACCATTAAAAACCAATGGAAACAGCGAATTTTAGATAATTTTTTGCCCGAAGATTTTGACGAAAACCTGATCAGCACCGATATTGCGAATATTTCAGAGATAACAATATCAACATATCAGGGCTTACATTCTTTGTACAAAAGCCTTGACGCTCGCGAAAAGTTCATAAAAGAGTTAAAAAACCACGGGATAAAAACGTTAATTCTTGACGAGGCACACCATTTAAGAACTGAATGGTGGGCTACGTTAAACCATTTGCGTACGGCATTAGACGGCGAAAATTTCAAAACGGTTTCGCTCACCGGCACGCCTCCCTATGACGTTTCGCCTAACGAGTGGAAAAACTACAATGATTTATGCGGTCCCGTTGATGCCGAAATATCAATCCCCGAGCTTGTAAAGGCTGGAGATTTGTGTCCGCACCAGGATTTAATATGGTTTTCAAACCTTACGGAAGAAGAACGGCAGGTTGTTTTTGATTTTGAAACGAACAGGGATAATTTTTTTCGGGATATAAACGAGCATTCCGACTTTTTGTATGCGGTGGAAAGTTCTCCTTTCATAAATAATTTGGAAAATAACGTTGATATAATATACAAGAATACAAATTTTACGGTTGCGTTGATTTCATATTTGCTCCTTGAGGATGAATTAAGCACCAAGGCAAGGATTTTGGCGGAGTTTTTGGAGTTAAATATTAAACAAATTCCAAAATTTAATTACTCGGTTGCGGAAGATTTGTTTGAGGGGATTTGCGGCGAATTTCAAGAGTATTTTAAAAATGTTCCGCTTATAAAAAAGAAATTGAAAGAGTACGGGCTAATCAGCCACAAGACCGTTGATTTTACGGGGAAAATTAACTTTAAAAAACTTTTTGCAAGAAGCCAAAACAAACTCGAAGCGATATATGAGATTACGAATTTTGAGTATAAAAATTTAAAAAATAATCTCAGAGAAGTTGTCCTGCTTGATTACATCGGAAAAGGCGACGGGGCGGGGGTAAACATCTTGACGGTGTTTGAAAAACTGGCGGAAATAAAGGTTAATTGTGCAATACTTACGGGAACTCTCGTTGTAATCCCCAAAACGGCAAAAGACGAGCTGTACAAGATTTTGGAGAAAAGAGAAATTGAACGGACAAAGGTTTTGACGGTTGATTTTAGGGAAAATTATTTAAGAGTTGAAACTTACGGAAACGTTGATATTGTATCCGTTATAACGGAATTGTTTGAACTCGGGTGTACAAACGTTCTAATCGGTACTGCGGCGTTACTCGGGGAGGGCTGGGACTCGCCGTGCGTAAACACTCTTGTTATTGCAAGCGTTGTCGGCTCGTTTATGCTTTCAAACCAGATGAGGGGAAGGGCTTTGCGTATCGACAAAACTAACAAAAACAAGACGTCCGATATATGGCACTTGGTTTCGCTGACAGATGAGGGAAATTCACCCGATTTAGCGATTGCCCAAAAGAGATTTGCCACTTTTGAGGGGATAAGTTACAGGGAAAATAAAATCCAAAACGGTATCGAGAGGTTATCGATAAAACCTTCCGACATAAACTCGCTGAATTGCGACAAAATAAACAAAAAAATGATGAGCTACGCTTCCGCAAGAGAGCAACTTTCCAAAAAATGGGAACAGGTTTTTGACAAAAGTTGCATAACGGAAAAGAACTTGGCTCCAAAAGTTTATGACGTTGTTCAAGGGGGCGAAACCATGAAAACAGTCGTTGCGGGTGTTATACCAAAGTGGTGCTTCGGGGTAGAAAACGTCATAAAAAAGATTTCTCTGGCAAGAAAAAATTCCAAGCTGAATTTTGCTGAAAAACTGTTTTTGAGAGCATGTTGTCATTACGGGTTTATCCGTAAAGATTATGAGAGTATAATCAACAAAAATATACTCAAATACGAACACGAAACGGCATTAAAAAAACTTGCAACCGCTCTGTTACAGACGTTATGCTACATATCGGTTATAAAAACTCCGATTTTAAATATTGAACTGATTTTCAACACGGAATACAATTCCGAATTTTATATGACAATAAGCGGATGCACAAACTACGAGAGAAACCTTTTTATCAACGCATTCAGTGAAATGTTTGAAATAAACGACAAAAACAGGTACATCCTAAAACGCGCGGACAAATACCTTGCCGTTCCGACATGTATTGCAGGCAAAAATAAAAATGTTAAAAAATTTGCGGATTACCTGATGCAAAATTTCGGATATTTTGATATAATATACACAAGAAATCCTAACGGGTACAAGGAGTTGTTGAAATCAAAGTTTAACGGCCTTGATGTAGGGTATTCAAGACAAAGCAGGGTTTGGATTTAAGATGAGTTTATTTAAAAGAATTGAAAACATAATAAAAAGCAACATAAACCACAAGGAAGACGATGTTCAGATAGACATAAATTCTTATGAAGACGTCTACTATTCCGACGCCGACGAAATCCCGAGCGAAGAAAACGCTTTGGAGAAAAAATACTACAAAATCCTTGAGATTGAATACGGTGCAAACTTCGACAGCATAAAAAAGGCGTACAAAAAGTTGCTCAAAAAGTATCACCCGGATTTGTTCCAATCAAAGCCCGAAAAACTTAAAGCTGCCCAAGAGGTTACAAGACAAATAAATGAAGCATACACATATTTTGAAAGGAAATTTTTATGAACCTGTTAGTTAGAATTTTAAAATTTTTTCAATCGGAAGCTCACGCATTAGTGTCAAGGTTTGAAGATCCCGTAAAACTTATCGAGCAAGGGATAAGGGATTTGAAGAAAGATTTTGACGAGTCGATGAAAAGCCTTGCACAAATAAAAGCAATAGCAATCGGAACGAAAAAAGAACTTGAAGTCAAAAAACAAATAGCATCCGACTACGAACAAAAAGCGATGATTTTACTGCAAAAGTCCCAAAACGGAGAACTGGAAACGGCAGAAGCGGAAAGACTTGCGGCAGAAGCCTTAAAGAAAAGACAAGAGGCGTTGAAAGAGGTAGAAAGACTAACCGCTGACGCAAAAACCTATGACGCATCACTGGAGCAAATGAGTAAAAAGATTTTGGAATTAAAAAACAAAATAAAGACATCCGAAAATGAGTATAACTCTTTAAAAGCACGTGCAACGGTTGCAAAAACCACACAAAAAGTCAATCAACAGCTATCGTCAATTTCATCCGAATCAACTTCTGCGATGATAGAGGATATGAAACGCAAGATTAGTGCGGCAGAAGATTTGGCACAGGCGTGGGGCGACACCGCAACGATTGAAACAACGGTTGATGACGAGATAAACAAGGCTATCGGTGTGGATATTGACGTTCAAAAGTCGTTGGCGGAAATGAAACAAAAACTTTTGGCAAACCCGACCACCTCGCAGGATGTCGACATAGAGAGCCTGAAAAAAGAGCTGGACGCTTAATTTTAGGCATAAAATCGGATATAGCAATTAAATGAGGACGGCGAAAAAGTCGTCCTCATTTTACGTCAATCAAAAATTGAAAGTAACAGCTTTAATTCTTCTATTTCATCAGCTTTCTTAATCAAATATTCTTTGGTTAAATGTTTTTCGTAATACTCAATATCGGACATCTTTCCCATAATGCCTTTTATTGCGGATTTCATCATATTTTTGTTTGTTTAAAAATTTTCTTCACTGCATATCGGGTGTTTTAGGTTGGGGATTTGTTTCCCAAACAGACGTATAAGTATCCCTTCTATGCTTAAAGGTGTTGACACGATGATTATCGGATTTAAATTTTTCCGATTTTCACGTTGCAATTCACCATCTTTTAGATTTTTGGATAATTTTACGTGCCACCGCTTTTCAAGTTCTTTTCTATGTTCGTCATCCAAACAATCATCCTCATCAAACCACGCATATACCTTCGGATGCGGACTTTTTAAGGCTCGGTCGAGTATCGCGTTTGAGGTTCCGCCCAGGTCTTTATGCACTATAACACGCAAACTTTTATCATTAAACAAGCGCACAAAAAAGCAAAACAAGTCGTATTCCCTTTGCCCCTCCAGTGAAATAAACACCGATTTATGCTTTGTTCTCTTCTTTTTTCCCATTAAACACAACCCCCTATTCTTGGAATTGCACCATATTCACCCGACAAATATTTTTCAAAGAAGTTTTCCGTGTTTCTTACCCCTTCGACTTCGTCCAAACGATATACTTCCGTATTGATATAATCTTCTTTATAACATAAGAAGATTTGAGCCTTGTCTCTGTCATTCAAGAAAAGAGGCTGATGGGTTGAAAAAAGCAGTTGAGCATTTTTTGTATTAATGTTTTTGTCCGCAAAAAGACTTATTAATTTTCGAGCTATTTCATAATGCAACCTTGCGTCAAGCTCGTCAATAATTGCGATACCGCCTTCTTTTAATACGTTTAACAATTTGACCGCTAAATACATTCCCTTAACGGTTCCCGCAGATTCTTCCAAAATAGGAAGACTGAAAGTTTGCCCGTTATATGTGTGTTTAAACCCTATCAAATTTATAATCTCATCATCAATTCTGAGTTTGTAGTTCTCGTTTGCATAATCTTCAATCCCAAAATCAAAATCTTTTATGTACGGTAAAATTTCCGATTTCAGCTCCGGTTTTTCAAACTCTTTTGATAAGAATATTGACTCAATGTTTGAATCAAAACTTACTGACCCGCTACGATGAACATTGAAGAATTTTTTCGTTGCCATGCCGCTTAAACCTACATCATCAAGATACCCGATACCCGTCAAAAATGAAAAAAATGTTGCATTTCTTTTGGTTTTGAAGCGATTTTCTTCTTTAGGGTTAATTTTTGGAAGTATGTCACTGTAGCGGTTATACTTTATACTTATTTCGTTGTTTACGTTTTCAAGTTTGTACAAATACGTAAACCCTTTTTGAGATTTT
>CAMAML010000091.1 GCA_945836835.1 uncultured cyanobacterium
AACACAATATCTAAAAAGTTACAACAAGGGAAAAAATGGAAAACATTTCTTTAGGAAAAAACGGAAAAATCGGAAAACTTAATCTCAGCCGTATTAAAGCAGGGATTACGAAAGAAGATGTTGCCAAAATTGACAAAAATCTCGAATCCGTTTTTGATAAAGTTGATGTTGATAAAGATGGTACTCTTGACAGATCTGAAATTGATACCTTGAAAGAACAGGTTTCTTCTTGGGCAGGGGTTGATGAAAACCTTGAGAAAAATGAAATTAATGATGAAAGATTTGCCTCTAAAAAAGATAAGAAAGCTTTACTTAACTTTTTGAAAACTCTCGACGGCGTTACTCCGGAAGATGTTGTAAAAGCTGAAACTCAAACCCTTGACGGGCAAACCGTTGAGGTTGTCACCTTCAAAGATAATCATACCGAAACATTTTTCCCTGACGGTAAAACTATTTCTAAATCCGAAACAGAGAACAAGAAAACTGAAATAACCAAGCAGAACGGGGAATTTGTATCCGAAGTCGTTACCGAAAACGAAGGGCAGGAAAACCAAGTCACTTCGACAACAACCTTGGTAAACGGTCAAAAGCAAACCGTTATCGAGAATAAAGGCGAAAAAACCACTACTACGATAACCTACAACGGCGAAAAGAAAGATAAAGCCGTAGTTGTTGGCGAAACTTCAACCTCCGTTATTACTTACGGAGAGGATGAAAAACCCGCTAAGGAAGTAGAAACTTCAGGGACAACCGAAAAAACTTATACCTATAACGGTGAAGAAAAAGTGTTAATGAGTGAAATTCAAAACAAAGGAATTGAAGGTAAAGAAATTCACAAAATTTACGATAAAGATGGCGGTTATACCCAAACTCAGAATGTAGGTTCGGGAGTAATTACGACGGTTGCGGATAAAGACGGGAATGTCACTTCCTGCAAAAAGACCGAAACAATCAACGGACAGGAAGTCAGTTTGCAGTTAGATAATGACGGAAATATTCCGGGAGTAATCGTTCAAAACGGTGAAAGCCTCTCCGCAATCGCAAAAAAATTCGGTTGCAGTGTTGATGATTTGGTTGAACTTAACCAAGATCAACTCAAAGGTAAAGGTAAAAACAAATATTTTGACGTAGGTTCGGAAATTAAATTGCCGAATACGGTTAGCATAGAAAAATTCCAAAAAGCACAGGAAGGCAGAAAACCTGCGGAAGTTGCAAAGGCTGAATACGCTCGTGATGCGGAAATTCGTCGCCAAAAAGCAGAAGCCGAAAAACAGGAAAGAGAATATTACAAACAACTCGGTGTTATAAACTTTGACGACAAAGGCAAAAAAGTTAAGGCCGAAGGCTGGGGCGACAGAGAGTTTGAAGTTATCGGTGATGTTGGTTATGGTCGTCAATTAGTAAAACGTGACGGAAAACTTTATACAAGATCACATGATGGTAAGATTCTTCGTGAAGATTACTTGCAAGCACATAAAGCCTTTGTAAGTAAGCCTAACAATCAAAGAAATAATACCGCATCAGGAATTAAAGATGTAACTTATGTAAAAGATAATAACGGCAAAGTTTGGTACTTTGATGAAAAGACAGGAAAAGCTATTGTTAAAGGTAATTACACTCAAATTGTAAAACAAGAATCAGCTTTTCTGGCAAATCAATTACATACCGCTGCTAAAGGTATGGGTACTGATGAAGAACTTCTTGAACAAGGAGTTAAAAACATTTATTCAAGAGATATTTTGCAAGGTGTAAATGCGGAATTAAAAACAAAAGATACTGCTTACGCAGGTGATACTGACAAAATGCCTGTTGAAGCATTGATTTTGGATGAAATGAGTCATGGTTCGGCTCGTCCGTTGTTAAAGACACTTATTGACAGCGGAACAATGACAACCCAAGAGCAGGCTCGTACGGTAAAACGTGAACTTGAACACGAAGTTCACGGCGGTTTTGGTATAACAAAAACCGCAGATGTAAACGAAGTTATGCAAATGGTAGGAAATAGAGAAGTCAGACTTGAATTGGAAAGACAGTTCAATGTAGCTCATCCCGAACTTGAAGCAAATGACGGTTCTTTTGTTCGTACTTACCTGGGAGACAAATTTGATGCTCAAGAAGTTGACCAGTTTGATGCTAATTGGGTTAAAACAGGTGCTTATCAAGAAGCAAGATACGTTTATCAAACAGATGAAAACGGCAATGTAGTATTAGATGAAAACGGTCAGCCTGTTGTAGTTATCGATGCAGGCGATCAAGCTCACAGAAATGGAGTCATTGGAAGATTAGTATTTGTTTATCAAGACAAAGAAGCATTAAATAAAGGTTTGGATGCAGTTAATGAAAATCCAAACAGTTTTGACTATCAATATTTAGACCAAAGAGCCGGCGAAGAAATTGCAAAAGATCCGCAAGGTAAATATCAATCAAGATTTACTAATCAAGACAATGTTCAAAGATATCTTGCAGGATTTCATTCTGATGAAACGGGACGTGTTGATTCCGGAAATGTTTCTGCAAGCAACACTTGCCTGTTTAAAGGGGTAAAACCTACAAGAGTACAAGCGGAAGAAAGCCTTTATGACGCAAAGAACGGGGATTACTCCAAAACTTTTGACAGTATGGAAGAGGATACTTACTCGATAATCGCCGAATTGATTTCAAGCGGGGATATTGAAGGTGTTAGCGATATAAACGACTTGTATAAGAAAGCTTATGACGGCACAACAGATGCTAATGAAAAAATCAAAATAAAAGCTAATGCAATGATTTCAGGACAAGTTAATTTTAGTGATAAAGAAAAAGCGGAGCTGTGTATTGAGTTGATGCACTCAATTGACCGTAACAGAGGAAACGGTCTTTCTTCAAACGGTAGTGGTACCTCAATTAATATTTCTGATTACCAAACAGAACAATTAAAAAATATTTTGCAAAATAATCCGCAAATTATTGCAGAAGTTAAGGCTCAAGTTGAAAAAGGTCAGTTTTCGTACACAACTACTACTCAAGAAGCTGAAAGTCTTGCAAGAACAGAGAAACATGACTCTAAAGGGATATACAGACAGCTTCTTCAAGATTCTAAAACTATAGCACAAGAGGAAATTTTCTATGATGCAAATGGGAAGCAAGTTACTGATCCGAAACAAATTCAGCAGATTAAAAATTTAAATATGCAGTCACTAGAGCAAATGCGTAAATATGTTGCAGAGTTGGAAAGGGACTTCAAAAAAGGTGCTGACGCACAAGGTGGATTTTCTCGTACGGCAAACTCGGTTGCAACAAACCTCAAGTTCGGAACAAACAGGGGAGAGGTTGAAAATCAATACAGAAATGCAAAACTTATGTTGAAGCAATTTGAAGCTGCTGCACAAGGCAGATTGAGAGACAGTCAAGGTAAAGTGGTTTCTGCTCAAGATTTGGCAAAACAAATGCTGGATAAACAAAATGCACTTGCAAAGACAAATAGTGACTATACTCAAACGGTTGAGTATACTAAAATGGGCATTGTCCTTGCTCCCGTAATCGTAGCAACGGGTGGTGCCGGAGCCACAATCGGTCTTGTAGGCGGCGGAACGGTTGCAGTAGCTGTAGGAAGCGGTATTGCTGCGGGGGCAACCACATACGGCATAAATGCACTTGAATACAACACTTCTTATACGGGTAATACTGCTGAAGCTCGTGAACAAAACTTAGAAGATAGTATAGTAAACGGTGCAACTACTGCTATCGGTATAGGTCAAATGAAATATATCGGTAATATGGCTAATAATATGGGTACCGTTGCAAGAACCGGTATAAGATTAGGTACAACAGTTGCTGCTGATACCGGTGTTGGTGTTACGGCTGAATATATGACAACTGGTAACGTATCAACACAAGGGACAATGTCAAATATGATTATGTCAGGAGTTGGTAATGCGATTGGTGCTAAATCTTTGGGTAAAAAACAACCTGCACCAAAAGCTAAAATTCTTGATAGTGCTACTTCGGAAGGTTCTAAACCTGTCGGCGGTTCTTTCTCCGAAAAGAAATTTGACCAAGTTAGAACGGAAGTTAGAGAAGAATTGGGCTCGGGGGTAACTCCTGATCGTGCGGCACAAATTTATAAGGAGTCCGATCAAGTTCAAGTTATGAATCGTGATCAGGGCAGAGCCTTAAAACACGAAGTTGAACAAGCATCAGGTTTTGAAACCCACCATAAAGAAAGAGTCGTAACCGATAAAAAAGGTGAAGCGGTTGTCGAAAAAATTAACGAAAATGTTTCAAGAACTTCCGAAGCTATTTTGGCGGAAAAGAATTCCGGAGCACTTGCTCCTCACGATGCCGCAACCCTTGAGGATAATTTGGTCAACAACCTCAACACAAAAGAACAAATTGAACAGTTTAAAGCTCAATTAAAAGAACGAGTCGGGACTGATGCCGACGGAAATATGTTTAAATATGAAGTTCAAGGTAAAGACCATGCAGCCGACTTAATGGCAAAAGCCGACAAAAAATTGAAACAACTGGCAAATTTTGACGATGTTATGGCTTCAATTCCTGAAAAAGGCGGTATCGGCGATATGACAGCCATAAAATCTTTCATAAATACCCCGAGTACAACTGCAGAACAACTTGATGCTTTGATTGCAAAAATGGAAGCTAACCCTGCATTGAAGAAATTTGGCGGAAGCAAAAAACTTATCTCGGATATGAAAGCAAAATCTGAAATTCTTAAAGCTAAAAACAAAGCTCCGAAATTGACTTCAAACCATGAAGACAAGTCCAAAGTTGATACAACGTCGCCTGATGAGCCGAAAGTTAAACCGAATGATGATGTCGAAGTTAAACAGTCCGCAGATGAAACTCCGACAAAAAATGTTGAAGAAAAGCCAACTGTCGAAGAACCTTTACCAAAATCCGTTGAAGAAAAAGCGCCAATCGAAACACCGGCAGAAAAGAGTCTTGACGAACAAATTTCCGATTTGAACAACCAAATCGAAACCGCAAAGAAAAACGGACAAAGTACTACAGAACTTGATAGAAAACTTGATGAACTCAAGGCAAAACGTGCAAGCGAAATTGCAAAGAGCGAAGTTGACGAACTTAATGCGGAAGCTCCCGTAATATCGGACGAAGCTCAACTTTCAGCACTAGAAAAAGAAGTAAAAGACTTAGATGCTCAAATTGAATCGTTAAACAAACAAATCGAAACCGCAAAGAAAAACGGACAAAGTACCGCAGAACTTGACAAAAAACTTGACGATTTGAAAATGAAACGTGAGGAGAAAATCGGCAGAAGTGAAACCATTGAAGTTGGGGAGGATGTTGTGCCAATTAACGAGCCTACTCCTATTGAAACCCCGAAAGTTGAACCTCAAGAAGTTGTCAACGTCGTAAACGAAATTCCTGAAGCTCAAATTCCGGCACAACACAGAAGTTTGTGGAAATCTTGTAAGGCTCAAATTTCAAATATTTTGAAAGAACTTTCCATGCCGAAAATCGCTAATCCTAAAGCACTTTTAACTAAAGGCAAAGTCCTTTTGAACGATATTAGAACAATTGCAACCTCTGGCGGAATTTCTGCTGAATTGAAAGCTAAACTTCAACAACTTTCAAACAAAATTAAAACAATGTTTGCAAGTAAAAATTTGATAAAAACAAATAATTCCGTAAAGGTGAAGCATGTCGAAACTGTGGAAGAAGCTGAAAAACTTTATGACCAAATGGTTTTGAACCGACCTGAGTATGAGCAGAATAAAAATTCAAACCTTGATTTTTCGTTCCCTAACGGCTGGGCTCAAGCTACATACGGCGGGAAAGCTCCTAAACAAGGTACTCAATGGAAAATACATATTTATGCGGATAGCCCTCAAGAATGGGCTAATGTCGCACAGGTTGCA
>CAMAML010000092.1 GCA_945836835.1 uncultured cyanobacterium
CCGCCTTTAGTACCTTCATAAGCGGCAAATTGTGCGATACAATATTCATAAGTTCTGCCTAACAAATCTTTGCTTTCTTCAGTATCATCCATTTTGATATTGTTAGTAAATAAATCAACAACTTCCCCCAAAACACGCTTATCTAAATCCGGAGATCCGTAGTTTTTAGGAAGAACACCTTTGAGAGTTTTATTCTCTCTTTCAATGGCAAACATTGCGGCATTAATTATTTCCCCGATTTCAGGAGTATGTGCGGCTTCTGATATTCTATCCCATCTTGCCTCTTCCGGTACGTAGAAAATATTTTCGGCTAAATATTCGTCTTTATCGTTTTCAAATCCGTCTCCTTCCACGACTAATTCTTGATATTTTTTATCAAAAACACTTGATATATAACGCAAGAAAATTAAACCCACAATAACTTTTCTATATTCTGCCGCCGGAATATGTCCCCATAAAACACAAGCCGCTTTCCAAAGTTGCTTTTCGAACCCTATATTTGCGTTATTCTTCTCAGCCATTAGATTTCTCCTTATTTGTTCCGAGCAACACTTATCTTTATACGTTAAACATATCACAAATACTAAATTAAAACAATCTTGCAAAAATTTTGAGGCTCACGTATGCGTTTATTCCCCTTACTTTCCGGATAAACAGGAATGTGCGTCAGCAAAAAGTTATCTAAACTACAGAAATTATGAACCGAGGAGCCTTAAAACCTTGTTGCCGTTGATTTTTATGTCCATAAAATTTAGTTGACAATATTTTTAGCGTCATACAAACTCCTTTGATTTATTGTATAATCGTAGAAGTGGTTTAGCTGAAGATGGCGAGCTATAGTTTCCTTTCGGAAGTTTTTATTGTATAATATCTTAGTGGTGCGAGTTATCTTTATTTTGAAGAGGGGGCTTTTTGAGCGAGGTTTGAGTAAAGTTTAACCGAGGGGGTGACGGAGTTTTGTTACAATTTGTTAATGTACGGGCAATTTTTTGGGGGGTAATTACTTTATATATGTAAGGTTAGTTTAATTTATTGTAAGGTTGGTATGATATGGGTTACGAAAGTAATATGCTTAAACCTATTTTAGACAGGAATATGATTGCTCCCGAGTACACCATGGGCGTGCCGATGGGTGGAATGATTAATCCGTATCAGACAAATTATCTTGGCGGAATTACGATATCTCCGGGGCTTACACGAGATACCTACGCGGGCGTTCAACGTGAAAAACAAAAAAATATTAACGCCATAAAAACTGCTTTCGCCGTTATCGGCGGTATCACCATTTTCTGTGCTTTAAGAGGCAAAGGCGAAAAACTTGTCAAATGGTTTAAAGGTCTGTTTAAATCTAATAAGCCGTAGGGATTATAGCGTTTAGTTCCAAAATATACTCTTCACAAAAATCTTTTGTCGTGGTATGATTAACTCGAGTTTAAAAAGTTACGGGAGATTTATATTATGGCTAAAGATTGCAGTTTTGACGTTGTTTCCGAGTTTGACAAGCAAGAAATGGTCAATGCGATTGATCAGGTTAAAAGAGATGTCGCCTCAAGGTTTGACCTCAAAGACTCTAACTCGGAAATTGAGCTTGAGGCGGATAAGTCAATCATCATCACGACCGCTGATGAGATGAAGTTAAAAAACATTTACGATATTTTGCAAACCAAACTCGTAAAAAGAAATTTGAGCATAAGAATACTCGACCCTCAGCCGATTGAAAACGCTCTTGGTGGCAGGGTTCGTCGGGTGTACAATTTGAAAAAAGGGTTAAGCCAAGAGCTTGCCAAGAAAATCGTTGCGGACATAAAAGCCTCTAAGATTAAGGTTCAAGCGTCCATCCAGGGCGAACAGGTCAGAGTTTCGGGCAAAGACAAAGACAATTTGCAGGAAGTCATCAAAATGCTCCGCTTAAACGAGGATAAGTACGATTATCCTTTGCAGTTTACGAACTACAGATAATCCTTGCGTTCGCTCGGAGAAAGTCAGGCGAAAAAAGGTTCTACACAACGGGCATGAAATCGTTTACGGTTTCATGCCCGCTATTATTGTTATTATAACTTGGTACTTAACCGTATATACATGTTAAATACCCCCAAAAACCTTATTAATTGTAGTTTTTACACCGAATTGTAAAAGAGTGTAAATATTTTTATATCATGGGGTTGCGGAATTTTTATATTCGAATGACAATACCATTCAGAAGGAAATTTTTAAAATGATAGTTGGACACACAGATTATTTAATAAAACCGAAGCGAAAGACAGCGGAGGTACTATCCCCTAAAGCGGCGACCCCTCTTGCGGACTCGGTATCTCATGAAATTGACAGTTTAAGTAAAAAGAGACCTTTAAATAATAATCGAAACGATTTGTCATTTAAAGGCTCTTTTTTATATGCGGATGCGGGTAAGCACTCCTCTAAAGAGCTGCTGGAATTTACCAAGAAATATTTAGGGCATATGGGACGTGATCTTTTTGAACACGTTAAGGCGTCAGACCTCAAATTGGCAAAAGAGATGTTCAAGTTTGACGAGGCGACGGGGGAAATTGTTTTCTCGAAAAAATCAATTCCTCATCTTATCGGGGACGGACTTATTCTAAAAAATCTTCCGACAAACATTATGAACGGAACGGTTGCTCTTTTGGGTAAAATTAAACCGCTCGAAAACTGGTCTAAACGGACTTATAATTCCAAATGGATGAAAAAAACAAGGGCTGAGGCAAAAATCGAGGCTCAAATAAACACCCTCAGAGGAATTGCGGAATTTAGGGAAAAGTTAATTAAGGACGGCAAGACCGAAGAAGAAATTCGTACGGCAATGTTCAAACAAAAAATGAAAATGTTTGACCCTAAAACCGGAAATTACGATACTAAACACGAACGTTCGCTGAACAGAATTGTTTCGGGCATTCCTCCTGCAATATTTTTGGCAAATGATGCTTACAACTTGTCACGAATGATGGATGACGACAAGGATAAAGCAAGTAAGGAAAAGAAAACTCGTTTCAGACAAGAACTCAGCCGTATCGGGATTAACTCCTATATAACTTTGATTACGTTCGGGGCATTGCAAAAACTAATGAACAACTCAAACCTCGGTATAATGTTGACGACGGGCTTAACGGCGTTGTTCACCGAGTCGGTTTCACGTTTGTCCAACGGAAAACATATCACAAGGTTAACTCCGGAGGAGGCTCGTGCCGAAAACTTGAAGAATAATGCTCAGGAAAAAGATATTAAACCCGTAAAAACTTTCCAAGCTAACCCTGATAATCAAACTCACAACAAAAACCAACAAAAACCGTTGTTGTCGTTTGATACAATCGCAAAAGCCTCGGCAGGGGTAATTGTTGCAGGGTTCGGACTGAAGTATTTGAGAAAGGTTAAGGCGGTAGATAACGCCATTAACGCAGCGTTTAAGCCGTTCAAAAATCTTTATAACAAACTTACGACAACCGAAAACTACAAAGTCAGCAAGGAAGAATTTGACAAGATAGTTAAAACCTTGAAAGATAACGGATTTGAAAACGATATAGCAGATGATTACACAAGAGTCGGTGCATACGTGAAAAATGCCGACGGAACGATCAGCTTAGGCTCAAGAGATAAGAAGATTAAACCGCTTGTGAACTTCGTTATCGCTCCGTTCAAATTTGCATGGAATACGGTAACTTTGCCTTACAGATTTGTGGATAAAGGGATTAAGGCGTTTACTAAAGAACCTAAATTGGTTAAATTGGCAATAAACGATAAAGAGACCTTGAAGGTTATCGCACAGAATATGCAAAGAGAAGCGAAAATGACTGCAGAACAAGCGTCAAAGATTGACGAGTTCGTGGCGGCGTTAAAGAAAAAGTCGCAGAAGGAATTGACCGATCTTGAACGTTCGTTCTTATGCAGGGTGCAGGATGTCGAGTCGCTTGCAAAGAGTATTGATAATATCGGTAAACAGGCTCTTAAGAAGAACTTTGACCCGAAAGAGTTCAGAGATTACGTATGTGACAACTTATTGAAATCATTTAACGTCGATACTATGAGCAATGTTTCCAACGCAGAGCTTTCAAACCTTGCAAAAACTGCGGCAACGGCGGCGACACTTTGGTTCTTGATGACCGACAACTACAATATGGTTATGCTCAAATCCAACGGTAATGACGTTAACGGAGCTCAGACCAAGTTTAAGGAAAGGTTTGTACAGGAAGGTTCGAGACTGTTCTACCAAACCCTGTTAATCGACCTGTTTAACAGTACGTTTAGGAGCCAGTACAACAAGTCGTTGTTCGGTATGACGTGGATAACCTTGACTAACACAACGATTAGCGAATGGTTGAACCGTGTATCAATCGGTGTTCCTGTCGGTGCACATACAAGAGATGAACTTCTTGCACAGGAAGAAAAAATTGATAATGCAACGGGGGTCAAGAAGGCGTTCTTCAACTTTATGCAACGCTTGACGGGTAAACGTTCGATAAAATCATATGACATACGTAAGACGGATGAAAATAAAACTCAAGGAAATACAACTTCTCCGAGTCAAAATATTTCAATGACATCGTTTAGAAAGATTTCCGGTTAAGCGACTAAGTGTGACATCGCGGCGGTGTAAAACGAGGCACTCGGTGGAGTGACTAAGTGATTAAGTTCTTTACGTTAATTTGGGCATCGCACGAGTGCCGATTAACCGTAACTTTAACCCTCGCCAAACGGGAGGCGGATTTTGCGTAGAGTGTAGTGAGCAGAGCGAACGAACTCGAAGGAACGCGGAGCTGAGTGAACGGCAGTTTGTGGCAACAAACGGAGTGAACGACAGCGTAGCGTGGAGCAATAATTCAAGACAAGGGCAGTGGCAGTTGCCGAGGAACGAGGCTTACTGCCACGGGTGAGGGGACAAACGGTTACATTGTCGGGTTCGATGAAAACGTCGAACGCCGACCTACGCGAGTTCCTTGTATCTGCTCCACCGTGGAAGATCCCGAAATGACTTCGGGATGACGCCATCGTTTTTCCGTTTTAACTTAATCACTTAATCACCACAATGCACAGCTAAGATCCCGATTGAACCGAGCTGTTATGTTTAAGGTATTCTTTTTCTTTTGCACCCGTGACAAAGATTTTTCCGTCAGTTCTAACCTTTATTTCAAATACATCGGGTTTAGGGCAGGTGCTTGCATTATACGAGCAATTCGGCGCCAAATCCCCGTTTACGTCCACAAATATGGATCTGTAAAAAGTGGTCGGGGCATCCGTAATGAAGGTGCTTATCGGCAGATACCAAGCAATCCCGTCCGTCGTCGTAAATGACGGAGAAGATGCAGCACCACCGTCAAGTGTCGGCGCGTGCGCCGTTTCACAATCAACGGCGTCGTAATCGGAAACATTTACTTTTTCCGCGAATAATCCGCAAAACTTGGATTTTGCGGCATCGGACGTTTCATCGTCAGAGTCCCCGAAGGATTTACCCATATACGAAACCGCCGTTACGTTGTCAAGCCCAAATTTACCCTCTTTGCTCGGGTAGAAATCTTCGTCGTTCACAAGTTCATAAACCATTCTTTCCGCTATATAGTATGCTTTTCTGAACATAACCATTTGTTTATCAGGGTATAAGTTTTTGACAACAGGCATGAGGATTGCCGCCATTATACCTAAAATAACCAACGTAATCATTACTTCAGCCAATGTGAAGGCGT
The DNA here is from genome assembly GCA_945836835.1 of uncultured cyanobacterium. Classification (GTDB taxonomy): domain Bacteria; phylum Cyanobacteriota; class Vampirovibrionia; order Gastranaerophilales; family Gastranaerophilaceae; genus UBA1221. The sequence continues at coordinate 5,691 of CAMAML010000092.1, forward strand.
TAAAATATCTTTTCATTATCTTATTTCCCAATTCTTATCTACAAGATTATTGTATCATATTTTTTAAC
>CAMAML010000093.1 GCA_945836835.1 uncultured cyanobacterium
GCGGTATTTCTATCTCTTGTCTGATGGTTCTTCTGAGCGGTCTTGCGCCGTACAAAGGCTCATAAGCGTCATTTGCGAGTTTTTTCTTTGCCTCGTCAGTGATAGTCAACGACATGCCCTGCTCCTCAACCCTTTGCCGTAACGAGGCGGTTTGGATTTCCGTGATTGCCGTCAAATTCTCAATCGTGAGAGGTTTGAACGTTATAATATCGTCAATTCTGTTGATAAATTCGGGCTTAAATTTTCCTTTCAAAAGTTTGTCCACCTGAGATTTCTTCTCTTCATCGGACAAGTTCTCGTCAAGCAAAATATCGCTCCCGAGGTTGCTCGTCATAATTATAACGGTGTTTTTAAAATCCACGACTTTTCCTTTCCCGTCCGAAAGCCGTCCGTCATCAAACATTTGGAGCATAATATTAAAAATATCCGAATGAGCTTTTTCAATCTCGTCAAAAAGTACGACGGAATAAGGTTTTCTCCTGACAGCTTCCGTGAGCTGTCCACCCTCTTCATAGCCGATATACCCGGCAGTCGTACCCGTCAACCTCGAGACCGAACTCTTTTCCATAAATTCCGACATATCAATTCTGACCAGTGCCTCGTCGTCGTTAAAGAGAAATTCCGCCAAAGTCTTGCCGAGTTCCGTTTTCCCGACACCTGTCGGTCCTAAGAACAAGAACGAGCCGATTGGGCGTTTGCCGTCCCTTAACCCCGAGCGAGACAGTCTTATTGAGTTTGCAAGTTTAGATACAGCCTCCTCCTGCCCGATTAGACGTTTGTGCATATAATCTTCCATATGGATAAGTTTGTCCGATTCGTTTTCGACAAGCCGTGTCGTCGGGATGCCCGTCCACTTTGCAACGATTTCCGAAATATCGTCCCCGTCAAGGTACTCTTTTAAAAGATGTTTTTTGGACTTGTCCGCTTGGACGGTTTTGAGTTTCCGCTCCAATTCCTGCATCTCTTTAACTTTCTTCTCCAGAGAGTTTGTAAGCTCGCCCTTCTTTTTTGCCGCCTCAATTTGGGTGTGCAAAACTTCCAACGCCTTCTTAACCTTCGTTGCCGTATTTATGAGATGTTTTTCCTTGTTCCATTGGTCTTTAAGTTTTGCGATTTTGACCTCAAGCCCGTCAATTTTCTTGGAAATCTTGACGATTTTTGCGTCGCTCAAACCTTCTTCAAGCAGAGCCTTCTTTTCAATCTCAAGCTGAAGTTTTTCTCTCGTGAAAGTGTCGATTTCTTCCGGCATGGTGTCTATGTTAATCCTAAGCGAGCTTGCCGCCTCGTCGATTAAGTCAATCGCCTTGTCGGGCAGGAACCTTTCCGAAATGTACCTGTGGGAAAGTTTTACGGCCTGAACGATTGCCTCGTCAAGAATTTTAATCCCATGAAAAACTTCGTAATTGTTTTTCAATCCTCTTAAAATACTTATCGCAACCTCGACCGACGGTTCGTTGACGGTTACAGGCTGAAACCGTCTTTCAAGGGCTTTATCTTTTTCAATGTATTTTGTGTACTCGTCAATGGTTGTCGCCCCGATTACCCGAACATTCCCTCTTGCAAGCATCGGTTTAAGTATATTTCCCGCATCAACCGAGCCTTCCGACGCCCCCATGCCCATTATGGTATGAATTTCGTCGATAAACAACATCAAGTCGTCCGTTTTTTCCTCAATCTCTTTGAGAACTTTTTTTAGCCTCTCTTCAAACTCCCCTCTATAAGATGCCCCCGCAAGCAACGCACCAAGATCAAGTTGTAAAATTTTGTCGTTCTTCAAGCTCTCGGGAACGTCTCCGCTCACAATTCTCTGTGCCAAACCTTCTATAACCGCCGTTTTACCAACCCCCGGCTCGCCGACGATTACGGGGTTGTTTTTTGAACGCCTGTTCAAAATTTGGATTACACGACGGATTTCATCGTCCCTTCCGATAACGGGATCCAGCTTGTTTTTAGCCGCTATTGCGGTTAAGTCGGTCGTAAACTTTTTAAGCACGGACTCCTCTTTCTTATCTTTGGCGGTAGTCTTGCCCGCTCCGATTGAAATTCCCGCTTCGGCTTTTTCTATGGAGGAAGAAAGCGGGGTGTCCACAACCTGTAAAATCTCATCATCAGTTGAATTTTCACCGACTTTGGAAGAAGATTTTGTCGCATTTTTTCGGGTTACGGGTTTTCCGTTAATAATATCCACGTGCTGAATTTTGCCGACTTCTTCCTTCATCTTCATATAAAGGTCGCCGAGCTTTATGCTGTACATATCAAAAATTCTTCGCATGTTGATATTGCCCGACTTAAACAGAGCCATCATTATGTACTCAATTCCGACAATATCGTCATTAAAGGCAAGCCCTTCTTTTTCCGCCATTTCAATAAGGTTAATCGTATATTGCGACAACGGCACATCCGCATATTTTGCATGGTGTCCCGTGCGTCTGGTTATGCTTTCGTTAAAATCTCTGATTAATCGAGGATTGTTAAGCCCTATTCTTTCAAGGAGGAGTTTTGGCAAGTCGTTTTCGTCCATAAACAGAGCAAGCATAATATGCTCAGGTTCCACATATTCGTAATCTCTTGCGTAAGCAATAGTCTTTGCCGAATGTATTATGTACTGTAAATGCTCCGTAAGCTGCATATTCGTAAATCCTCTTGAAAAACTTCTCTCATATCTTGAATGCTATCATATTTTAGCACAAATTAACTCATTTATGTATATGAAAGAATTTTCCGATTGAAATTTTTTATTTCTTTGATACACTAATCATATCAATTAGAAGAGAAGGAGTTTTAAATATGTTTGAAAAATTGGAAAAAATGCAAATATTTTCACTCGGAATATTACTTGCCCTCGGCATGATAGGTGCAACGACGGTAATTTCCTCGGGGATTTCCAAAAACGAAATTTCCGTAACAGGGTCTGCTTATCAGGTAATTAAGTCCGACTCCGGAACGCTTGATTTCAGCATTTCCGTAACCCGTCCGACCAAAAAAGAAGCCTACGAGGTCGCACAATCTCAAATCAAGCTCGTTGAAAAATACCTCAAAGACAACAATATCACTAAATACGAGATAAAAACCGTAAACGGATACTACAACTACAAACGTGATTACAGAACGGGCGGTTACACAAACGAAATTGCCTCTTACAGCCTGTTTCAACCGTTTACGATAAGCTCAGAGGATGTCGAATTAATTAAAAAAATCTCAAACGACATCACGGGACTTATAAACCAAGGTGCAGATATTGTGGTTGAAAGACCTTCTTACGATTATTCAAAACTGCCGGAACTTAAAGTCGCACTTCTTGAAGAGGCGTCAAAAGATGCCCAAAAGCGTGCAACGGCAATGCTAAAGCCGACACATAACAGAGTCGGGAAAGTCAAATCCGTCAGAATGGGTGTGTTTCAAATTACGCCCGTCGACTCAACGAACGTCTCCGATATGGGGATAAACGATACATCAACGATTGACAAAAAAGTTACGGCAGTCGCGAACGTTTCGTTCGGGGTGAAATAGTAAATTTTAACAAAAAAATGCGGGCGGTTTTTGAGTACAAAAGCCACCCGCATTTTTGTTACAACACTTAATTCAACGACAAGACCTGCAAAGTCTGTTTCAGAACCTCTTCGGCACTCGGAGCATTTCCCAACACCGCAAGAGATTTTTGCATGGCATTTTTGATTTCCTCTCTCTCGTAACCGAGCGAGAGCAAGACCGACTGAGCGTCCTCCATTACCTGACTATCCTTGACGGTTACATTCGAAATCTCTATCGGCTCGGAATTTTTGAACGAAACAAGTTTATCTTTGAGTTCAAGTATAATTTTTTGAGCAAGTTTTTGCCCGACCCCTTTTGCACTCGTCAAAGCCTTGTAACTCCCTTCAATCACAAGCCCTATAAGCTCAGAAGAGTCAAACTCATCCAACAAAGTCAACGCCATTTTTGTCCCGACCCCCGAAACGGAAGTCAAAATATTGAATATGTCCCTGTCCTCTCTGTGCAAAAATCCGCAAAGACTCATCCTATCTTCCCTGTGGATTAAGACGGTGTAGAGTTTTAACTCCTCATCAAGGTTTGGAAGCTCCGCATAAGCTCTTGGGGTAACTTCCGCCAAGTACCCGACCCCCGCAACCTCGACCGTCACAAAACAGCCCTTTGAAGTGTTTGTCTTTCCCGCAACAATCCCTTTTATGTAATCGTACATAATATTTTACCCCTGTAACCTGTTTTTTATCTCCGCAATAGAACTGCTGAGTGCCGAATTGGTCTTTAACTCCTGTTTAACTTTGTCGTAAGAATAAATCATCGTCGGATGTTTTTTCTCAAAGAAATCGGCAATATTTTCAAAACTCTGATTGGTAATCTCTCTTGAAAGATAAACGGCAATTTTTCTTGCGTTTGAAATTTTTTGGTTTCTGGCAGGACTTTTAAACTCCTCAACGGTTACGTCGAAAAATTTTGCGACAACATCCGCCACCCTTGCAATCGAAACGGACTTATCCGGCTTCTTTTGCCCTAGAATTTTTACGGCAAGCTCAACGGAAATATCTTTTTGACTAAACTCTGCATACGCTCTTAACTTGTTGTAAGCACCTTCGAGTTCTCTCACGTTTGTGCAAAAATTGTCCGCAATAAACTCGCAAACATCATCCGGAACATCGGCTTGCTCGCTTTTTGCCAAATTCTTCACGATTGCAACACGCGTTTCAAAATCGGGAACGGTAATGTCCGTTACAAGCCCCATCTGAAAACGGCTCTTTAAACGGGCATCCAGTGAGGTAATTTCGTCCGGCAATCTGTCCGAAGTCAAAACAATTTGCTTTTGCTTGTTCAAAAGCTCATTGAAGGTATAGAAAAATTCTTCCATTGTCTTTTGTCGAGTTTCTATAAACTGAATATCATCTATAAGAATTACATCAACATTGCGATATTTTTGGCGGAATTTTTGCATCTTTTTAATTTTGTCTTCCCCGACCCGCAATGCATCAATATAATCGTTGCAAAACTCTTCCGCCTGAAGATATTTTACCTTCAATTTCGGATTATTAAAGATTATATAATGCCCGATAGCCTGCATAATATGGGTTTTGCCAAGCCCCGGCGAGCCGTAAATAAACAACGGATTATATTTTGCCGCAGGGTTTTTTGCAACCTGTTGTGCAACCCCGTAGGTAAATTCACTGTTTTCTCCGACAACAAAATTTTCAAACTTGTATTTCAAATTAAGGTTTGCGGACGAATGCATTTGAGCCAAGTTTTCCAAAAAAGCTTTTTCATCCGCCTCCTCTTTTGTAGTCACCTCAAGAGTTTTGGGCTTGGCGCTTTCTTTTTGCTTTTCTTTCTTCTTGTTTTTTTCGTATTCTTTCGCCAAATCCGCGTCGTAAGCAATCGAAAAAGAACATTCAGCCCCAACGATTTTCGTCAAAACTTCACAAATCTTTTTGGAATGAGTCTGTTTTACAATTTGCGGAGCAAGGGCATGTGCCGAGACAAGTCGTAATCGATAATCATCAAACCCGACAGCCTCAATCGTGTCCAGCCACAGGGGATTAACGACATCATTAAGCTGCTCTTTTGCTTGAGTCCAAATATTTTTTGCATCTAAAACTTCCGTTATCATAAGACAATTTTATAATAAAAAAACTTTCCTATAAATCAAAAAAGCGGATTTTGTAATATTTCTTCGCAGTAGCCACAGGCTACTTTTGTACGTGAGACGATTATGCATAAGTTCTCCACACCTCGT
>CAMAML010000094.1 GCA_945836835.1 uncultured cyanobacterium
ATTCTTCCGATTACTCCAACCCCCCATCAGGTTTTAAAGAGAAGTGTAGTGCGGGTTTGTGCGGAGGTGTAAACGATAAAGAGGATTATAGTGTGACATTTAGCGGTAGCGGTTCGGAGAGTAACGACGCTGCCGCTAAGTCGTTCTGGGGGGCGATAAAGAAAGTCGGACTAAAATCCTTCGACTGGTTAACCGAATTTACGGGAAATCATAACGTCGCCTCCGCCTCGCTTATTGCGTTGTTCTTAGCCGGCATGCTTAGACCTGCAATTACGGTATCTTTGCCGGGGGAAAAAGACAGGGACGACAAGATTTATGCAGCCGGTCACTCGATGGCATCTGCTCTAATCGGGTTTGCTTTCTCGACTCTCCTCACAACGCCTTTGGATTCGGGATGTAAGTATATAGTGGAAGATGCCAAGAAAGTTTCCGCAGACGCTTTTGAAACATATTCAAAGAATGCGGAGTGGCTTGAAGATTACAAACGTCGTCATAACGGAAAAACGGAAACAAGAAAACTCGATAAGAAATATTTCTTGAGTATTGTTTCCGACAAGGTCGATGAAATTAATAAGTTAAGATTTGAATACTTTGAAACTAAGGATGCTAAGTTACTTACAAAGATTGCTAAATTGGAAAAACACATTTCCGGTATTGATGTTGCGATGAAAAATGTCAGCGACTGGGTAATTGCTATCCCTCGTTCAATGTTAACCATTGCATTAATCCCGCCGATTTTGAAGTATGTTTTCCATTTGGAAAAGAAATCCAAAGCGGCTAAGGTTCAGGAACAGCAACCTCAACAGGCTCAACAAAACATAAATATCAGTAACCCGACGAGTTCTTCCAAAACTCCGAGAGTTGCAATGAAAGATTTCTTGGGAGGGAACAAATAATGTCGATTAATCTTAATACAACTCCTAATATAAACCAACCGAAAGTTTATTCGCAAAATAATAATAACAAATATACTCGTAACAATACCCCGTCATTTACGGGAGGCATTTCTCAGTCATATGATGCCTTTTGCCACGGGGTCGGGAAAAAAGTTTGCAGTAAAATTTTTAACAACAGGTTCATGAACTGGGTCGGCAGTCTTCCGAAAGATCCCGATAATGCCGTTAAACACTTTCTTGTCGTCGGTTCCGTTATCACAAGCGGTATGTATATGAAACAGACGCTCACCAACGAAAAAATGGATAAAGACAGACGCCAAACCTTGGCGGCAAACCAAGGCTTTACATTGTTACTTTCAACTTTGGGTGCTTATACGCTTGACAGCAAGCTCAGAAATTGGTGGGGCGATATGCACATTAAATATCTCTCCGCATCGGAAGAAGGTAAGGCTCTTGTAAACGGCTGGAAGAATAAAAACGCAGAGATTGAAAAGGCAAATAAAAACCTTGCAAAAGAGGTTCAACAACCAAAATTGAAGATTGATCAGTATATTGAACAGTTCGGTTCCGAACATGTGTATGATGAAAAAACATTGAAATCTCTGAAATTCAGAAGCAAAGGTTTCACGGCTCTTCGTCAAATCCTCGTATTCGGTTTTGTATACAGGTTCTTTGTTCCGCTTGTGGTTGTAAAACCTACAAACTGGTTGTGCGAAAAATATCTTGAGAACAAGAAAAAGAATCAGGCGTTAGCTGCTCAACAAGCTAATACACAAAAATCTTAGCCCAAAATCGCTATATTTAAAATAAACGATTGCCAAAATTATTTTTGAGCTTATAATAGGATTGTAGGCATTAATTTTGATGTGTGTATAGAGATATGAACGTACAGGGAATAACACGGTCGGCAATAAATCAAGGGCTTAGTTTCGGGACGATTAACAAGGATAAAAAGACTCCGAAATTGCTCTCAAAAGATGTTGATAAAACAGTTAAAAAAGAAAGAATGCTCGCTCTTATCGGCTCCGTTACGGGGGTTGCGATACCGTTGTTGTGCTATATGAAACAACAAAAAGTCAAAAATCCCCTAAAAGTTAAATACACCATAAAAGAAATGCTTATTATGGCAGCGGGCGGAAACCTCGGCGGAATATCCCTAAGCTCAATCGGAGAAAATCCTGACGATATTAAGAAAAAATGGCGTGAAGGTGCGTTTCAGATGATCTTAACCTCCGCTCCGATGTTAATGGTTGACACCTCAATAAAGTTTTGCAATTCCTCTAAAAATAAATATATAAACAACAATATTTCAAAAATCATCGCCTCAGTTGTCGGGGTTACAATAGGTTCAAAGAGTGCAGAGACTCTTTTCAACAGGCTTAAGCCGCCCGAAGAACGTCATAAAAAACGAAAACTCCAATTAAAAGACATGCTTGCCAATATGGACGACTTTGTGGCAATCTGTACCTTCGCCAAAATCCCGTTTGTCGATAAGCTCCATGTAGAATGTCTTCTCCCGCTGATTTATTCCGTGTGCGGCTACCGCTCGGGGACAGGGGACAAACGTGAACTCCAACCACAGGAATAATTTCTTATATAATGTTACGAAATATTACGAAATAATTTCTCAAGGGCAATTTTTGCGGGGCAAATGTTTTTATATAGATGTACAGGTTAGTTAAACGATAAGTGTAAAGGTTTAGGTAGGTTATGGCTCCATTTGATTCGATACAGGGAATAGGTGCATTTTATAATCCATATGCTTCCTCATACGGAGTTCAGGGATATGCGACGGGTGCAATGGATTATTCGTTGATGCCGTTTTTGGAAAATTACAAAAATCAGGTTGCGATGCTTGACCCGATGAACAATCCGATGAGCATGAACGGAAGTATTTTCGGGATGAACCCTATGATGTCTTATAACCCGTATATGGGGGGGATGGGGTTTGGTAACTACTACAAAAACGGTAAGTTTGATTACGAAAGCTACTATGCCGATATGAGAAACCAAACACATTCCATGATGGAAAATTCGCTCCAACAAACTCGTGACAGCCGTCAGTTTCAATATAAGGCAAATGCTCCTATGACTTTGTTGCAAAAACAGGCAACGACATTAAAGGTTAAGATTGAGCAGAACGAGCAGGATCAGGTACAACAAGCATTGGATGCGTATTTGGCAAGTGTAAGAAATGTTTATGACCCAAACGGCGAGATGTCCGAGCAGGATTTGTTGGCTCAAGCGGAAGCTCTTTACTCTCAACAGTTTGCAGGGCGTTCAATTCAGGGCGATTTGGCAGCTTTAAGCAAAGGCTCATTTGCTCACGGAGTTTTTCAATCCTTGACGCTCGGGATGTATGACAAAACAACCGCAGCCGAAAATATCTCAAAAATTACGGGACAACCGGTCGCCTCAAAAGATGCATTGTTAAAGGTTGCGGGAAATGCAACCGGCGGTGCAATCCTCGGTTCGTTAGGTTTAGGCTTAATAGGTCGCTCAATAAAATGCGGCGGCTGGGGCGCAATTATCGGTGCAGTTGCAGGGGCGGTTTTAGGATATCTCGGCAAAAACGGAGTACAAGCAACCAAAAAAGTTTCTTAGATTGGAAGTTTATATACATAAACCCCCGAATAAATCTCGACAAAAATATTCTTTGTCGGGATTTTTTATGTTAGAATGCATGTTATGGTTGAGAATTTCGGATTTTTAAGAGATATAGATAAAGATTTGTATTCGCTGATTAATGAGGCGGAGAAACTTTATCGTGACGAGTATTTTGACCAGTGTATGACGCAGACGAGGCGTTTTGGAGAACATGTCTGTAAAACCGTTCTCGGAAATTACAGGACGATTGAGTCAACTTTTGACGACATGCTCGCAACTTTGAAGGACAAAGCCACGGGCGAGGTTCAGGAAAAGGAGTTTATCGACGACCTGTATTTTCTGAAAAAACACGGTAATGCATCTACCCATTCCGTCAGGGTAAAAAAAGACGGAATGGAGGCTTTGGAGTGTTTACAGCGTGCGTTTGAAGTTGCGGTGAGTTATGCGGTTTACAATCGTGGTGCAAAATCTTCCCTTCTTAAACTTCGCTATGATACTGAGCTGCTTGTAACGGGCAAAAAATCGAAGAAAACTTTAGCCCAAAAATTTGAGGAGGCTAAAAAGAAAACGGAAAAGTCTTCCGCCAAGAAAGCCCTTTCCTCAAAACCAAAAGGGCAAAAAAGTTCAAAAAAGAAAAAGGTAACCAAACAATCTCATACGATGACCTCTAAAAAGAGAAAAAAAGGGGTTCCCGTATTTTGGATAATTGTCGGAATTTCGTTTATTCTTTCGCTTTTGCTCTTGCTCGGGTTGTTTTTGGTTTCGCTAAAATAGAAAAATAGTTATTTAGGTTAAGTTTTTTTACAAAATTAGAAAAATGCTTAAGATTTTAATGTTTATGGGGTACAATTAAGATATGGTTACAGAGGAAAAATTATATTCTGACATCCCGCCCACAAAGCTGAGGAATAAGGAGGAGAAATTCACACCGGCAAAGACGTCGCGTTTTTGGCTGATGGTTGCGAGTTTGTTCTTCTTTAACATGCTCCAAAACAGGTTCTATGCGTTTCGTTATAAGGGGGCGGAGCATGCTCTTGAGGAAGGTATTCCGACAATAATATATGCACCGCACAGCAACTGGTGGGACGGTACGGTTCTGTATAACGTTGCTCACAGAATTTTTCACAAAGAAATTCGATTGATGATTGAGGAATTAAACAGATTTCCGCTTTTGCGTCGGGGCGGTGCGTATTCGGTATGCAAAAAGTCCCCTCAATCAGCAATGAAGGCATTGCAGTATTCCGTAGAGGTTATGGGGGATTTGCGAAACCTCCTGTTCATATTTCCGCAGGGGATTATAAGACCGCCTCATTTCAGACCATTTGAATTTCAGACGGGGCTTGCGTATATTGCTCAAAACGCCGTGAAAAAATACGGCAAAATCAATCTTGTCCCGATGTCCATTGAGTATTGCTTTTTCAGGGATAACAGACCCGAGGTTATCGTGGATTTCGGTGAAAAGATTTCATTAACCCCCGATAACATAAAAAATTACGACAGAAAAACCTTAACCCATCTTTTTGAACAAGGGATGACCGTAACCGCAGACAAGCAGTTTGATAACATTACGCACGGTAATATTGAGGATTATACGATTTTGTTTAAACAACACCTCAAATGGTACAGACGCATTGAACAAAGGCTTAAACGTATTGATATTCCTCCTGTTTCCGACGTGTAACAGGCGTTCCTCGGAATGCGTTCAAAAGTACCACGGTTTTTCCGCTGTTTTGTAACGGTTGTTTAGTTCTTATGCTTGAATTATTTTTTTTTTGATTGTAATGTGCGTCGGAAAGCCCATGGAGTGTCTCAGCTCAAGTGTTCATCAAACACTTCCCAATCAAAATTCTGATTGCGAGCAAAGTCTAAAAGTGCGTTTTCATCCAAATTCAGAAGCTTTTCAAACGCAACTTCAAAGTTGTCCTCGGGCGAGATGTTCAAAATCGGCAAAAATGATTCATAAGCAAGTTTTGCGACTTTTGCGTCGTAGTTTATCGCAAGCGTTTTAACCCCCGTTTTTAATGCAACAAGAACGGCATGGAACCTCATCGCAATCATGTATTCCAGCCTCGAAATCTTTATTATAACATCGTTTTGGGCAAGGTTTTTTATGATTGAAGTTTTAATCTTCGGGGCTAAAGTCTTTAACATTTTCTCAAATTTTTTGCAGATTTCCAAGTCCAAAGAGTTTTGGAAAACGTACAGTTCAATTTTTCTGTC
>CAMAML010000095.1 GCA_945836835.1 uncultured cyanobacterium
GTCCGCTTAATAACTTAATCACTATAAAAATAAATAATAAATCAAATGTAAAGAAATGTAAAAATGAATTTCAAATAGGCTGAAACCCTGATATAATGTCTCTATGATATGATATGATATGATATGATATTATATTATATGGTGAGGTGAGGGCAGTTTTTCCTTCCAAAAATTTTTTATATAAGTGTAAGGGAAATCGATTGAAATTACACAAGGATATGTAAAAAAAGAAAGGGAAAAAATATTATGGCAAAATTATCATTAAAAGATGCAGGAATGGTTTGTAGTTATCTTAAGTCTGTTGCTTATAGACTTTCTAACACCAAATGTTTTAATAATAATACTTATCTCAAAAACAAAAAGTTTTCAGCACGAACGCCTTTAGCAGAGTTACTGCGTAAGCCTGAGAATATTCAGGCAGAGGCTCGATTGAAAGAGCGTGTCGCTTCACTACGCAAATACAAACACGCACCATTCAATCATTTTAATTTTCTTGGATAAAAATGCAGTGTGTAGGTCGTGTTCAACGTTTTCATTGAACACGACAGAAACAGAAATATTTGGAAAAAGTCGGGTTCGATGAAATTGTCGAACCCGACCTACCGTTTTTTCGATTTAGTTACAAAAAACAAAGCGTGGAGAACTGCTCTGCGAGGCGTGGTGAAATTTATGCCCCTTTGGTAGCGTACAAGAGTGGACTCTGTCCACCCCTTCGTCTCCACACAAAAGCGGACTAAGTCCGTCTACTTAGCCTGCGGTTCGGTGATGGACATCAGCAGGTCGTAAGTTACGCCCCAGCTTGACAGTCCGCCCGTAGTTTTGTATTTTGCAAGCTGTTTTGCTCTGTTCGCTTTGATTTTTTCCTGTGATTTTTTCCATTTTGCAAGTTTTTTGGAGTTTGCGTTTCTCTCGCTCACAATCGGGTCAGCGTACGTCAAAAACGCTCTGTATTCATTACAACCGTAACCTGCCTTGATTTTTGCGGGGAAGTTGTACGTCAAATAGTCGTAAATATACATAGCACGTTCACTGTTTGCAGGTTTTCCCTGAAGGATTTCCATGCTGCTGCCCGGCATTTTGTTCAACACGACAATCCCCGCAAGCGGATTGTAGCCCGCATTTATGACCAAATCCGTTCCCATAATGTCGGCTTCTTTTGCGATTGCCGTAGTTTCGACATTTGCTGCGTAGTTACTGTTAATGGCGGTCGCAACGACGCTGTCCGAGCTGACGTTGCTCATAACGGCATTTTTTAACATATTGTGAACTTTTTTCTTGCCCAAGCTGTCGTTGATGACGTTGCCCAATTCGTGTGCCACAACGTAAGCTACTTCGTTGTCGTTCCCAGTATAGGTTAAGTCGGTTGAGCTTACCTGTATAACCTTTGTGGTTGCTGCTGTCGAGTTGTCAGCCGCTCCGTTTACGACTTTAAACGTAATTGTTGCAGGCAGGCTGTTCTTTGAAACGAGTTGTTTGCCCACAACGGGAACTCTGTCCGCTGCAACCCAAGTTGTTGCCGAGTTTGCGGGCAACACCAATGCAGAAATTGCAAATAATGCCAAAAATAATTTTTTCATCTTACTCCTTTCGCTCTCTCGAGCGGTTTACATATACTTATACATATTTTAATCCGTAAATCTGAACTTGACCAACGCCCAAAGTGCGTGAAATCCGTCGACCCACGTAATCTTTTTTCCTTCGGAAAACTCTCTTCCATAGTACGAAACGGGCAATTCGTAAAGCCTTGCACCACGCTTGAGGACTTTTGCCGTAATCTCCGGTTCAAAGTCAAATCTGTTCGATTTAATCTCTATCCCCTTGATAAAATCTGCTCTGAACGCTTTATAACAGGTTTCCATATCGGTCAAAGTTGAGCCGTAGAGGATGTTTGTCGTCAGCGACAAAAATTTATTCCCGAGCCAGTGGGTGAACATAAACGAGCGGGAAGGTTTTCCGCCCGCAAGCCTTGTCCCGTAGCAGACGTCGGCTTTGCCGTCAAGGATAAGTTTTATCAACGGTGCATAGTCAACAGGATCATATTCCAAATCCGCATCCTGAATTACGATAATATCCCCCGTCGCTTCTTTAAATCCCGTTCTAAGGGCAGCACCTTTGCCTTGATTGTAGTCATGGTAAAGAACTTTATACGGGAATTTTTGGTATAAGTCACGTGTTCCGTCGGTTGAATAGTCGTCAATCAGAATAATTTCTTTTTCCAGCCCGCAAAAATCCGTTTCTTCAAGTTTTTTTACAATGGTTTCCAGTGTCGAAACCTCGTTGTATACAGGTACAAGTATCGTAATTTTGTTCATAATCCCCGCTTTCGTAAATTAATATAAATAAACTTTGTAATATCCTGATAATATTGTATAATAAAAATATGAGTTGTAAAAGGTGAAAAGATGACGAAAACGAAAAAAGAAACAATTTGTGATATTGAACAGCTGAAAGTAGCTATAAAAGAGGCTTTGAGGCTGTTTGTCTCGAGCGATTTTGAGGGGGCGGAGCAAAAAATTTCGGAAGTTTACGCTCTTGCAAAGTCCCAAAACTCGGTTGAGCATGTTTCTATCAGCACAAGTTTGTTAAGTATGTTTAAGTTTTTAAGCGGAAAAATTGATTACGAAACGGCGTTATCAAATATTTACGAGGCGGGCGAGCTGGCAGAGTTTGAGAAAAACCGTAACGGAAGTTTGTTTAAAGAGTTTGCACTCGGCGAGGTTTACTACAAGAGCGGGGAAATCGAACTTGCCACAAGCCGTTTTGAAAATGTCAAGGTTTCGGGCTTGATTACAAAAGACGAGTATGAACTTGTCGGCTACGTTATCTCACGCATAAAACAGCTTGAGAAAGGTAAAAAGTACACCCTTCCGCCGACAAGCGATCCGCTTGTTTCGCTCGTAAAAATCGGACGCTCGATTACAGCTCAAACGGATATTAATATTCTCTTGAAAGTTATTGCGGAAGAAACCCGTATCGCACTTCAGGCGGACAGGTGTACCGTGTTTTTGCTTGATAAAGCCAAAAACGAACTCTGGTCAAAGGTTGCGTTAGGGCTGGACAGCCAAGAAATAAGATTTCCTGCGGATAAAGGGCTTGCGGGCTATACCGTGCGGACGGGAAATTCGATTAACATAAAGGACGCTTACAACGACAACAGGTTTAACCCCGACGTGGATAAATCTACGGGGTACAGAACCAAAACAATTCTTTGCATGCCGATAAAAAACAACAATCAGGAAATTATCGGGGCGTTTCAGGTCTTGAACAAGTTTGGGGGAGTTTTCACCAAAAATGATGAAGATCTCCTCGTTGCAATCGGCGGAAGTGCAAGTATAGCTTTAGAAAATGCCCAACTCTTCGAACAGCAAAAAGAACTTTACAAAGAACAAAAAGAGCTGTTTGAAAGTTTTATTAACACTCTTGCTTCCTCCATAGACGCACGTGACAAGATTACGGCGGGGCATTCTTCGAGGGTGAAATTGTACACCATGCTTATTGCGGACGAGCTTAACCTCGACGATTACGACAGAGAAATCCTCGAAAAAGCCGCAACCCTTCACGACATAGGTAAAATCGGGATACGGGATTCCGTTTTGCAAAAAGAAGGAAAACTTACGGATGAAGAGTATAAGCACATCCAAGAGCATGTAAGAATTACCCATAACATTTTGCAAAACATTTGCCTAAACGACGAGTTTAAGCAAATAAGCGAGATAGCATGCTCTCATCACGAAAAATACGACGGCTCGGGGTATTACAGGCACCTCAAAGGGGAAGAAATTACGTACGGCGGGCGTATTCTTGCCGTGTCCGACGTATTCGATGCGATTACGTCAAAAAGGCACTACCGTGACAAAATGCCTATTCAAAACGTTATCGACATTCTGATAAAAGGCGAAAATGCCCACTTTGACAAAAATCTTGTCGAAATTTTCCTAAAAATTCCGCTCAACAAAATTGTCGAGGTGTTTTTGACGGAAAACAACATAAAATTAAAGCAAAAAGACGCAAAGTTGCTCGCAAAATACAACCTATACGACATATATAAATTAATCCTAAAAGAGGACAAGTCGGAGGAAGATAAAAAACTTATTTCGCTTTTCAATTACTATTATGCGGGCAAACAGGATTAGGGTTTGAATATGACAATAAAAAGAATAACATCAGGAATACTCTTAATATCGACGCTAACGGCATTTTTGCCGTCCTACGGGGCAAGCGTATTCGACTACCTGCCCTCAAACGACGCAAGCCAAACTCCGTCCATGACAAAAGAGTCCGTAAACTTTTACCCGACCCAAAAAGCAAAATTAACAAGAACAAGCCTGCTCAACCAATATGATATTGCTATGCAACGATTTAAGCAAAGCAACGTAAAATCAGCCTACGCAGACTTTAACGTACTTATAAAATCCGTTGTCCCGAACGATTTTGCGTATTCAAAAATTGCGGGTGAGATGGCTCAAATCGGGTTCTTTAACCTTAGCCAATCAGCCATGGATAAGATTACGGAAAAAGAGGTTGCAACGGCTCAATCCGAGGACATAAAGCTCTTCTATTTCCCTAAAAACCCTCTTACAAAACAAGACGAGATATATTTAGGGGAAATGTACTCAAACATTATCTACAATGCCCAGAGTAAAGAAGCTACGGCGGAGCTTTTGAAGAACAAAACCCTGTTAGACCGTTCGGATTACGCAAACTACATTGTGGCTCTTGGGGCATTAAAATCGGGCGACCCCGATACTGCCGAAAAATATATTGAAATTGCACTAAAGTCCAACCCGCAAAACATCAACTACCAAAAATTGAAAATAGAAATACTTTTGCAGGGCAAAAAACCTAAAGAGTCTCTAAAAGTTATCTCTTCAATCAGAGGCGAAAATCTTTGCACAAAAGAATACGAAAACAAGGTTGCCGAGCTTGAGCAGTACACCTTATACAAAACCGAAAAAAATGAGGTTATGAAAAAATATCACCTCGGGTATTACTACTACCTGACGGGTGATTTGTCAAAATCAATCAGAACGCTTCAGGGTGCAATCACCACAAAGAAGAAAACCAACAAGCAGGTCTATGCACTTATGGCACAAGTTTATTACGCCCAAAAAGAATATGAAAAAGCCGAAAATTTTGCCCTAAAGGTTGAAAACCTTGGCGGAAGCGTGGAGGCAAACTTGGTTTTGGGGAAATTGAGCTACAAAAACGAAGACTTTAAATCTGCCCAAAAGTATTTCAAAAATGCGATTGACGGTGAAAATATCGAACCTATGGTGTGGCTTGCCATGACGTATTCGCAACTCGGACAGAAAAAACAGGCACTTGCAATTTATACAAAAATTCTTAAAAACAGAGACGATTGCCCGCAGGCTTATTTTAACGTTGCAATGAACGATGCGGAAAGACGCACCGAATACCTCAAAAAAGCCGTTATGATTGATATTGCCTACGTCGATGCTTGGCTTGAATTGGCGGGGGATTGCATAGGTAAAAATAAGTTTTCTTTGGCAAATAAATATTTAGGAATTGTAAAGTATATTGACGAAAACAATTTTAGATATTATTATTATCAAGGATTGGTTTATAAGGCGAGCGGAAATCAACAGGACGCAAACTATTATTTCAAACAAAGTCTTATACTCAATCCGAACTTTGAACTTGCAAAAAAGGAACTGGGAATACGGATATGAAACAAAAC
>CAMAML010000096.1 GCA_945836835.1 uncultured cyanobacterium
TTTTGGGCTTATATCAAAAACAGGTCGGGAATATCGAAACGGGGACGACTTTTACGACGATGTCCAATCTCAAGAAATTATCGGAAATTTTCGGGGTGGAAGTTAAAGATTTGTTTGATTTTTCGCACAACAATTCCAGAGAAGAGCTGCTCGGCGAAATCCATTCTCTTTTAAATTCGGTCAGCGACGAAAAATTACGGCTGATATACAGGCTTATAAAAGACGTAACAAAATAAAACCCGTTAAAAAACCGCCCGAGTGTTAATCAAGGCGGTTTGGGGGGATTTATGAAAGAAATACTTTTTAAAATTTTTAACTTACACCTTTTGGAAAAGCATTACGTACTCGTGCTTGAAGATGTAAAATCCGCCCGCTAAGGCTCTGTATCTCCAAAGGTTTGCTGTTTTGCCTTTTGCACGTTCGTTGCCCTGCATATCTTTTACGATGATGGATTTTGTGATAAATCCGACGTTGTTCATTCTTCTCATACACTCAAACCCGAGCGGGATAAGCTGTGAGTTTGCGTATTTATCGCCGATAATGAGAGCTGCAAAACGCCCTTTTTCAAGCAGGTCATAACCGTTTTTCGCAACTTTTTCAAACAAATCGTAAAATTCTTCGGTCGTTGCACAGTTAGACAAATCTTCTTTCTTGTCCGAAAACTTGATAATGTCGTCATAAGGCGGGTGGAGTATGAGTAATTGTGCCTGCTCTTCGCCCATAATATCCAATCTCGCTTTTACTTTTTCTTTGGCAAGCTCGGTTGTGCTATCCGCACAGATAATGTTCACGTCGGTGACGAGTTCTTTCGGGGTGAATTTTTCCGAAACGCTTTCCGCCAACTCGTCTTTAAGCTCAACGCCGATACAGCGTCTGCCCATATTTAGTGCCTCAATGCCCGAAGTTCCCGAGCCGAAAAACATATCAAGAACGATGTCGTTCTTCTTTGTAAATCTTTCGTACAACTGTTGAGCAATTTGCGGGATATAGTTTCCGTGGTACTCGTTCGAGTGTCCGCCTTCCTTCAACCTCGTCGGAAATTCCCAGAGGGTGTCAGTCTTTATATGCTCGTAGTTTTTCCATTCATTCAGATTAATGTCGCTGTATTTCGTCGTCTTTACGGGTTTTACGACCTGCAAATCAGCTTTCTTAATCGGTTTTAACTTGGTATTTGTTTTAAGTTTAACCAAAATTTCTCTCCCCACAATCTTTCTTTCACACTATAATCTTATAGAAATGTTTCAAATTTGTAATCAAACATTTAGATGAATTTTTATTTGATGTAAATTTTGAATATGGGAGAGGAATGACCATGGCAAGAATAAAACAGTTATCAAAACATTTAATAAACCAAATAGCGGCGGGTGAGGTAATCGAAAGACCCGCGTCGGTCGTGAAGGAGCTTGTGGAAAATTCAATCGACGCGGGTGCGACAAAGATAAGCGTCGAGATTACGAACGAGTGCAGGAACATACGTGTTGCGGATAACGGCTCGGGCATTCATCCCGACGACATTATGCTTGCTTTTTCAAAGCACGCAACAAGCAAAATTTCCAACGACGAAGATTTATATGACATTGAAACACTGGGGTTTCGAGGAGAAGCACTTTCAAGTATAATTTCCATTTCAAAACTTTCCTGTACGACACGTACGAAGGATTACGAATACGGGACAAAGGTCGTGTGCGAGAACTCCGAAGTTCAACAGGTTCAGGCGGGATGTGCCGTCGGAACGATTATGGACGTTCGGGATTTGTTTTATAATATACCGGCAAGGCTGAAGTTTTTAAGAAACCCGAATACGGAATTTTCTTATATTCAAGAAATTGTACAGTCTATTGCGGTTATTCACCCAAATGTAGCAATCGAACTGAAAAAGAACGGTAAAACCGTTTTAAAGACTACCGCACAGGGGGAATTGAAACGAAATTTAAAAGAAATATTTTCATCCGGCATTGTTGAACATTTGAAAGAAGTCTTAAAGACGGACGAGCTTTCGGGGCTAAGGATTTCGGGGTACGTCAGCACGCCCGATTTTACCCGTTCGAGCAAAAAAGACTACCACATTTACATAAACTCAAGAACGGTCAAATGCCCTACATTTATGAAATCCGTCGATATGGCGTACAGAAACCTTATGGGAAGCGGAAAGTATCCGTTCGTCGTTTTGAACTTGGAAATTCCTCCGACAGACGTTGACGTGAACGTTCACCCGACCAAAAAAGAGGTCAGGTACAAAAACACAAACCAGGTGTTCAATTTTATTATGACGGGGATTATGGCGGCACTGTCGAGTAACGGCGGAAACATACAAACCGCAACGGTTACGACCTTCCCGCAAGCGTCAAGGTTTGATGGCGGAAATATTTCGCAAACCCAAACGTCGGACAAGGTTGTACCGTTTAATCGCAATTCGGAAAAATCCTTAGACGTTTTTTACGACAAAGAAAAAGACGATATGTTTGTCCCGAGCGAATTTTCGCCTAAATTCAGCCTTGAAAACGGTGGGGGAGAAAAAGTCGTCCCGTTGCAGGAAACGACCGAACAGAAACGGTTTTTCACCCCGACGGAAAACCAAGAGGTCGAAGAAGATTTGATAATCGGGCAGTACAAAAACACTTATATTCTGATTGAACGCCCCGACGGGCTTGAGGTTGTAGACCAGCATATAGCCGAAGAGCGTTTTTTGTACGAGAAACTCAAATCCGAAAAACAGGTTATGTCCCAAATGCTTTTTATCTCTGATGTTTTGACCGTATCTATGACGGAGGCGGAAATTATCAAAGAAAATTCGGCAAAGTTTGAAAAATTCGGCTACGGGATAGAGTTTACTTCGCCTACGGAGCTGATTTTCAGAAAAGTTCCTCAAATGCTTGCAAAAGTCAGCCCGAGAGAAATCTTGAGCGATATTTTGGAAAATATAGAAGGCAACATCGACGGATTGGAAGAAAATATCCTAAAAACAACCGCATGCAAGGCATCGGTTAAGGCGGGGCAGAAATTGTCGCTGTGGCAAATGCAGGAAATCATCAAAAAATGGCGGACGACAAAACTGCCGTACACCTGCCCGCACGGACGCCCGATTAGTAAAGTGCTTTCCCATAAAGATATTGCAAGCTGGTTTCAGAGAAATATGTAGACAACAAAAGGAAATTTTTCAATGAAAACAAAACTCGTTTCAAACAACTCCGCAAGGCTCGTCGTATTTTTGACGGGCTGGGGGGGCGATGACGTTCAATTCAAGCAAATGACGGGAACCTCTGACGTTCTTGTTTGCTGGGACTATTCGGATTTGGGGTTTGAATTTAATTTTTAATAATTCGACCTCCAAAATTATTAAGAAAGTTTTACAAAAAAAATTTATACGGTATAATTAAGATGTAATTCGGAGTTAAGAGAAGAACATCCTATGAGCCAACAGAAAAAACTATCAATAGCCTTTTACTGGCACATGCACCAGCCCGAGTATCGTTTGTCGCCTGACGGGGACTACTTAATGGCATGGGTCAGGTTGCACGCTGTAAAAGATTATCTCGACATGATTAAAATCGTCGACAATTTTAAGGACATAAAGGTTAACGTGAACCTCGTCCCCGTGTTGTTGGACGCACTTATCGACTACGGCGAAAACGAAGCCCACGACTTGCATTCACGCCTCACGATAACCCCGATTGAAGAGTTGAACGACGAAGATAAAGAGTTCATCCTAAACAACTTTTTTGACGCAAACTACAAAACCATGATTTACCCGAACTCAAGGTATAACAAGCTCTTTAAAAAACGTCAGGAAATGTACAACCTCGATACGGATGCTTTTTCGGATGAAGAATATTCCGATTTGATGGCACTTTTTAACCTTGTTTGGTTTGACCCGACTTTTGTCGAGGGAAAACCCGAAATAAAACGACTTGTCAAAAAAGGAAAAAATTATTCACTTCAAGACCGAATTAGGATAATAGAACTTCAGAGAGAAATTATAAGAAAAATTATCCCGACATACAAGGAATATGTCCAAAAAGGGAAAGTTGAGGTTACGACAAGCCCTTACTACCACCCGATTTTACCGATTTTGCTGGACATAAAGTCCGTCAAAATCCAAAATACGGACGGGCTTCCGTCAGATTTAAAAATGTCCCGGGACGCAAAAAACCAAACAAAATCTGCACTGGACAGGATAGAAGAGCTTATCGGCAAACGCCCTAAAGGCATTTGGCCTTCCGAACACTGCGTAAGCCCGAAAGAACTTGAACTGTTTAAAGATTTGGGGCTTGAATGGAGTATATCGGATGAAGGAATTTTGGCAAGCTCGATTAATTTTGAGTTTGTAAGAGACTTCAAAGGCTACCTCGAAGATCCTTACCACTTGGTAAAATCTTACAAGTACAAAAACGGACTCAAAATGGTTTTCAGAAATTCAATGATAGCAAACCTCATCAGCTTTGAATACCCGAACTTCGACTCCGAAATGGCGGCAAAAGACCTCTATGAGCGGATTAAGGTTATCCAAAGCAAACTGCTTTCATCCCCCGACGAAAACCACCTTCTCACAATCGCCATGGACGGTGAAAACTCTTGGGAAAACTACCCCAAAGACGGCTCAATTTTCCTCAACACTCTCTACGGCTTGATTGACGGGGACGAAAGCCTCGAAACCGTTCTGATAAGCGATTACCTCGAAAAAGAACAGCACCACAAGCCATTAAACAGAATTAAATCGGGATCCTGGATTAACAAAAGTTTCAAGCTCTGGATAGATGAACCCGTCAAAAATACTGCGTGGCAATATTTAAAACGGGTTCGGGATGATTTTAACGAATTTGTGAAGCACAACCCGAAAGCCCCGAACATAGAGCTTGCCCGAAGAGAATTGTACATCTGCGAAGGCAGCGACTGGTTTTGGTGGTACGGCGAACCAAATGATTCGGGACGGGACAACATCTTTGACTACCTGTTCAGAGAACACCTCAAAAACGTATACTCCTACCTCGGTCTTGAAAGTCCCGAGTTCTTGGACAATTCGCTTTTGGAGTTGAGTTTGGGGCTTTCCAAAAACCCGAAAGGGGAAATTCAGCCGATAATCGACGGGCAACAAATAAGTGACGACGAATGGCTTAACGCAGGGTTTATCGACATCCCCGACGGTCCCGTATTAAAAGAAAACAAGTTTTTTGACAAAATAAGGTTCGGCTACGACAGTAAAAATTTCTACCTGAGATTTTACCTGAATGAATATATTATGTCCGACCCTGACAAGCTCAAAAAAACTTACCAAATGTACATCTACACCCGTAACGCCTCGAAAAAACAGGCGATGTCCCCGATGAGGTTAATCAACAAAACCTCGGACATCCTGCCCGTTACAAAACAAAAATTCCACAACGAGCTTCAACTTTCCGTCGCCGAAGGCGAGCTTAAGCTCGTCAGACTAATCAAGGCTATCCCCAATAATCTTTGGGTACTTGAAAACCCGAAACAAATAAAAGCGGTTTTCGGCAACGCAATCGACCTCCAAATCCCGTTTGAAAACTTGGACATCGACCACGGCGAAAGTATGGAGTTTCTGTTTTCGATAGCGAAAATGGGCGTAAACGACCTTCTGATACCAAACTCCATGCTCCTCAATATTAAACGAGATTAGCGAAAAGGGTTGACAAATTATGCAAAATAGTAAATAATATAAGTACAGGGAAAA
>CAMAML010000097.1 GCA_945836835.1 uncultured cyanobacterium
CGCCGGCATGCGGAAAGGGAACTCAGACAACAAAGTTATCCGAATATTTGAAATTCCCGCATGTAGATACGGGGGCTTTGTTGAGAGCGGAAATCAAAGCCGAAACCGAGGCGGGCAAAGAGGCTAAGCTTTACATCGATGAAGGACACCTCGTTCCGCTTGCACTCGTTGCACGCATTATCAAAAACAGACTTTCTCAAGAGGATTGCAAAAACGGTTATATCCTCGACGGCTACCCGAGAAGTCTTGAACAGGCGGAAGCACTTGTCACCATTAACGACGAAATTAACGGCACTGAACCCGTCGATTTTAGGGCAATCTATTTTGACATCGATACGGAAGTCTTGATTGAAAGAATTGTCAACCGTCGTTCTTGCCCGAAGTGCGGCGAGATTTACAACCTCGCTTTTAAAGCTCCGAAAACGGAAGGTCTTTGCGACAAGTGCGGGGCGGAGCTTGTCCAAAGAAAAGACGATACAAGAGAGGTTGCCCAAGAAAGGTTTGATACGTACTTTGAAGAAACCGCTCCGCTCGTCGATTATTACAAAAAACGCGGAGTTCTCCGCACAATCGACGCAAACGGCGTAATTTCGGAAGTATGGGAAAGATTGTTAGAGGTTACAAATGATTAACAGAAAATCTCGTGAAGAAATTAAACTTATGCGACACGCAGGTCATATCGTGGCACTTGTTCACCAAAAGATGAAGGAAGTCGTGGAACCCGGCATAAGCACCAAAGAGCTTGACAATATTGCGATGAAGATTATCAAAGAAAACCGTGCAATCCCAACGTTTTTGGGGTATTCGGGGTTTCCGGCATGCATTTGCACCTCAATTAACGAACAGGTCGTACACGGTATCCCCTCAGAAAAAGTTACCGTAAAAGAAGGGGACATCATAAGCATTGACGTGGGGGCTACATATAGAGGGCTTGTCGGAGACAGTGCCTGGTCTTATGCCGTCGGAAACGTCAGCGACGACATCAAAAGATTAATGGAAGCGACTGAAAAATCGCTCTATGCCGGGATTGACAAAATGCGTCCCGGAAACACCTTAAACGACATCTCGGGTGCAATCGAGGATGTAGCAGTCGAATACGGTTACGGTATCGTCAGACAATACGGCGGGCATGGCGTCGGGCATACGATGCACGAAGAGCCGTTTTTGTATAATTACAGGGTCGGCGACCATACATTAATTAAGTCGAATTACGCAATCGCAATCGAGCCGATGTTGAACATAGGCGGCGATGATGTCGAAGTTGCCTCAGACGAGTGGACTGTCAGCACGGTTGATAAAAAGCCGTCGGCACACTTTGAACACACCGTTGTCGCAACCGACGACGGACCGCAAATTATGACAAAATTAATGGAATAAAAAAAGTTTTTTACCAAAAATACAAGTATTTGAGGCAAATTTTATGAAATATTTTATAGGCTTATCCCTGAGTGCAGGGTCAAGCATGGATTCGGGAGTAGCGGTCTTGGAAGAAGGCGGGGACTTCATCCTCGTTGATAAACTCTACAAAATGAATGACGTAATTTTCTTTTTTGAAAATTTTTCTTCCCTTCGTGACTCTGAAATCTGCGTTTCGCTCCCTTGGGACAGAACGATGCTCGAAGGGAAATGGCGGGTTCTGGGCAAACCCTACCAGCTCGTCTCAACAAACACCCACATGCCAAACACGGACAACTGGACGCAACGTTATGCAACACGGGGGAGCGAGTTTTTTAAAACCTTGAGCGACAAAGGAATCCCCGTATCAAGGTTTGAACTCTACATAACACGCCAGAGCATGCACCTTAACTCGTGTTTTAAAGAGCGTTCCCCCGTTGATTGCAAGTTTTTGCAACAAACCTTGAATAACGAATGGGGAATAGGACTTCCCGCAAACATGATGCCGATGTCCCAATTAGAGGCGATTGTTGGCGCACTTTTGGCAAGGGAAAACTACCTACATAAGGAAAACATAAAAGTTATCTCAAAATTCCGAGGACTCGACGTCATAGACGTTATAAAGAACCCGAACTTGGCAGAACAAGTGTAAATATACCCCCGTGCAATTCTACGGAAAAACAATGGCACTTCTCCTCTCCGTCGGGCAAACAGTAAGAATGTCGGGCGGGGTCGACGTTTTCATCGACCCCGACAACTTTTTTAATCACCTACGCAAAGCGGAACGTAGCCGTTGTTACGAACGCGCTCGTGCCAAGAGGTGTACTCGCTGTAGATATCCCGACTAAGTGCCCTCTGGGAACTAACCTCGGTACTCGACCAAAAGTCGCCGTCTGTAATTTCAGATACAGCTGTATTTGTGCCGTTTGGAATGCTGTCGCCGTCGACGCAGATGATGTCACTAATAGCTTTTCTGCCGCCGGAGTCATGTTCGTCATAATATTGGTGACAGTCAGCATAGCCACTGTAACCGTTTCGCATGATAATGGTATGGACGCCGATGTCCGTCCTGCCGTATCTTGCGCCTGCAAGGTTTGCGAGTGTTTGCATACTTGGTAAGTGTAATCCTATATCCGCACACGCCTTTACTGCACCTGCCCAGTAGTCAGTCTCAACGCCACAGGCATTTATGCCAAGTCTATCTTTGTTTTTCTCACAATCCGCTTTTGACATAGCGGTTGCGTCAAATCGTCTGTAACCGAATAAGGAGTTGAGGGTACGGACATCTTGTCCGATTTTATTCGGACCTTTTGCTCCGTTTATGTCAAATATTGCACTTATGCAGTTTGTCGTGGCATTGGTCTCCGGCTTGCCGTCCACGACCGACCATGTATAAGATTTAACGGGATCTAACGGATTACAAACCGGGGAATAAACCAAAATCATCGGGACGCCGTCGCCCGTCACAATCCCAACCGTATCGGTTGCTCCAGTCCCAAGCGCCAGCGCCATAAGGTTTGTACCTTTTTTAATGTCGTTTACATCACGCGTCCCGTCCGTTAGGTTGATTGTAGTTGTCGGCCAGCATTGGCTTAAACTATCGTTATCGCAAACTTTTGCAATGCTCATATGCTTTTTGAGTTCGTTTACAAACGCTTCAGTCGTGGCATACGGACCTATTTTGTCGAGTGATTTCATTGCGTCCGTCGCTTTAGTTAATTTGTACTTAACCGTTCTTACTTGCTCTTTCTTAATTCTCTCCTGCACATTCGTGACTAACGTCGGCATCGTTACCGCCGCCACAACACCGATTACGCCGAGAGTGATAAGGACCTCTGCAAGAGTAAAACCCTTTTTTATGATGTGAAAAGACATGTTTTTCGAGGCGTGGTGAACCTTGTGCCCCTTCGTCTCCACACAAGAGTAGCCTTCGGCTACCCCTCGTTTTTCAGCTATCATGTCCATGTGTTAATCCTCCTTGTTATTTCTTCGCTTTGAGTTTCTCGTTCATTGAGAAATCTCAATGACTTTTCTTTCATTATAACGGATAATTGAGAAAATGCAATACGAAAAATTAGGATTATTTATAAAACTTAAAAGAACCAAACTCGGGGTATCGTTAAACAGGTTTGCTTATGACGCAGATATAGACCCCGCAATTATCTGTCGGATTGAGAACCTTAAGCAGGGGATAAAGCTCGAAATTCTCGAAAAAATTGCGACCGCCTACGCACAAACGCCCGCAGAGTTTCTTGCCGAATTTGAGAGCCTGCCAGAAGATTTTGATACCCAAAAATAATTTTTCCCTATTTTTTGACATCCCTCAAAAAATCATTAAGATATAAACAGAAAATTCATACGAAAGTATGAATACGGATAAACAATATTGTAGTATATTGTTAACGTAAGACTAAGAGTAGTAGTACAATCAAAGAGGGATACAGACACAATGGGGTTAAATCTTGGTAGCATATACCAACAGCCGTACATAAGAAGAGATCAAGCCTCCGTCAAGCGTAAAAAAGACGAGGACGGATCAAAGTCCGCTGCCCAAACCTCAAGAGAGGAACAGGCGTCCCAAAACTCAAGAAGTAAAGGCTTGCAGTACGTTGAAAACAATCAGGACGGGTTTGTAAAAAATTCTGCCCCGACGAATGTTAACGCCCAATTTCAATCCCAACCTTGGCAAAAAGAAGTTTATCAAAACGCACAAAACTCCCAAGCGGCACGCCCTCAGACGACAGCACAGAATTACACGCCCCCAAATACGTCGATTAATATTGCACAGATTTTGAAGGATTTTAACAACACCGCAATAGCTATCGGCACGCCCGACGACCTCAAAGAAGAGGTTGACGGCTACCTCGAGCTTGTCGAAAAACAGGTTAAAAAAGACAACCCGAACACAAAACTTGTTAAATCCAACCTCAAAAACGCCTCGACAATCCTTGACGGCTACATCTCAAAAACACTGGACAAAGACTCCAACGTCGTCGGGAACTGGGTGGACGCCCTGTTTATGCAGGACATAGATTTCAGCTATGACGAAAACGATATTAACCCTCAATTTTTGGTAAAATTCCCTCAAGGTTCGACCGACAGGACAAAGAAAGTTGCAACTGCAGAACCCGCCGAAGTCCCGCAGGAAGAACAGACCTTAGCGGAAGAAATCCCGCAAGCGGAAAACACGGCAAAAGTTCACGTCCCGCAGGACAAAGAGCTTAAAACATTATTTATTCAATCAAAAAAATTAGCCTCGGCGGACGACCCGCAAAAGGCGATAGAAAGTTTTGAAAAGGCACTCAACCGAGCAACCGAAGTCGGGGATAAGGAAACCAAATCCAAAATCTACTACGAAATCGGAAAGATTTACGACGATTACGACTACCCCGCACAAGCCTTGAAAAGTTTCCACGAGTCAATCCAAAATACGAGCGACAACAACATTAAAACAAGAGCGCACTATTCAATGGCACAGATTTATGATGAAGTAAACCAGATTGAGCCTGCACTGGATCATTATTACGTATCGGTTGCTTATGGTGGCGAAAGCGACAACCTTGCGGCACAATCGACTTCTATGGCAAAAATGGGAAACATTTTTTCGGATATGTACGACGACGGAGCGTTTGAATACCTCAACACGGCAAAAGATTTGGCATCGACAACCAACAACTCAAAAGTTAAAGGCTTTGTTTCGTCGTCATTAGGTCGTGCGTACGAAAAATTCGGAGAACCGCAAGAGGCGTTGAAATCATACTCCGACGCCGTCAAGAACTACACCGAGGCGGAGGCTCCCGCAAAAACCGCTCAAAACTACCTTAGTGCGGCGGATATTATGATAGGGTTTGACAGCAAAAACAAGGCAAGAGGGTTGCTGAACAAGGCAAAAGAACACGCCCAAACGGCGGGTGACGAAACCTTGCTTACGGAAATTAACGCAAGACTGGAAAGTTTGGCCGGGTAGTATTCGCTTTGAGAAGTGACTAAGTGTGGCTTCGCGGCGGCGTTAAACGAGCCTCCTTATTTTGCTGCAAGACTTTGTCTTTTCGCAACACCCTCCGCACACTGTATAGTAGGGACCTCCGCTTCGACCATTGTGGGCATGTGTAAGTATAGAACAGAAATGTTGTCGGTATCCTCGAAGCATGAAGAACCTTGTGTCCCATTCGTCTCACATCCGGGGATTATGCGGCGAGTAGCCTTAAAGCCTTGTTACCATTGAGCTTTATGCCCGAATGTAGTGCATTGTGTCAATCGCATT